>NZ_LWEY01001623.1:0-2045 GCF_001634935.1 Oleiphilus sp. HI0043
TTTTCTCAAACACATGCTCAGGTCGAAAATAGTATTTTCATGGTCGACCCCTATAACAATCTAATGATGTATTACCCTGAGGGCGTGGAGCCAAAGCATTTAATGGAAGACTTAGAAAGGCTTTTAAAGGTTAATAAACCCAAGCTGTAATAAAAACATCTTTATTCATGATCAATACCCCTCAATAAAAATAATAGAGACGACATGAACAAACTCTTTTTCAGAATCAGCCTGGCCGCCTGTGCGCTGGCTTTATTTGTGATAGTGCTGGGCGCATACGTTCGTCTGTCTGATGCCGGATTGGGCTGTCCAGACTGGCCGGGATGTTATGGCACGCTCATTGCCCCAAGTGATAGCAATGACATTCAAGCTGCCAACGAAGCCTACCCGGAACGCCCATTTGAAGCCGACAAAGCCTGGAAGGAAATGATTCATCGTTACTTTGCCAGCACTTTGGGCTTATTAATCCTGGCAATGGCAGCTATTGCGATTAAGCGCAGAAAAGAACAAGGTCAGCAACTCACGCTTCCCCTAATTCTACTCGTAGTCGTCTGCTTTCAAGGCGCACTAGGGATGTGGACCGTCACCATGCTACTAAAACCCGCAATTGTTACGCTTCACTTGCTTGGGGGAATGTTAACTTTAGCCCTGCTTTGCTGGGCGATGCTAAGTGATCGACAACAAAAACCTGCTATCGTTTCCCGAGGCCTTAAGAACTGGGCCATATTGGCACTCGTCGTAGTCTATTGTCAGATAGCACTCGGGGGCTGGACCAGCACTAACTATGTCGCGCTTCATTGCTGGGATTTACCAACCTGCCAAGGTAAATGGTGGCCAAATACCGATTTCTCTGAAGGCTTTACAATTTGGCGAGAACTCGGTGTTGATTACGAAGGTGGTACGCTTTCGCTTGAAGCGGGTACGGCGGTTCATCTGACACACCGAATAGGAGCAGTAGTGACACTCCTAGTTGTCGGCACTTTTGCCCTTTTCCTGTTACGATTTTCAAAAGGCCCAGGCCAGCAAGGCACAAGAAACTTAGCCATTTTACTGTTAGTTCTCTTGTGCGNACAGATAAGCTTGGGCATATTGAATATCATACTGGTTCTTCCAACTGCGATAGCTGTCGCACATAATGGCGGTGCTGCATTATTATTGTTGACTATCGTCGCAATTAATCGGAAGCTAAGCACTGATAAACAAAAAAATACCTAGCATCTACGCTCAGTTTTCTTAAACAACGGTTCATAAAAGCTCAGGCAATGCTAGAAGAAAAACAACAAGGCATGTTTTATACAGCCGTTGTCTTGTGTGAAGAATATAAAAACAACAAAGAGAGTTCACAATGGCAAACACTACCGCACTTGCACCCGCAAGCGCCATATCATGGCGCCAGTACCTCGAGCTTTGTAAACCCAATGTGGTTTTACTTATTGTTTTTACCGCCATCGTTGGGATGCTTTTATCCTCCCCTGGCATGGTGCCCCTCGACACCTTATTCTTTGCCTCACTCGGCATAGGTATGGCTGCAGCTTCTGGCGCTGCAATCAATCACTGGGTGGATCAAAAAATTGATGCCACGATGGAGCGAACCAAGGGACGCCCCATTCCGACTGGAGGCCTGTCATCCAAGGCAGCTCTGAGTTTTGCGCTAAGTTTGTGCGTACTCTCTATGGCGATTTTACTTGCGACAACGAACCAGCTTACCGCGCTACTAACCTTCATCTGCGTTATTGGCTATGCGGTCATCTATACTATGTTTCTTAAACGCTCTACCCCGCACAATATCGTTTGGGGTGGTGCTGCCGGTGCTGCACCGCCGATTCTTGGCTGGGTCGCGATGACGGGTGAAGTTAACACCGAGGCCTTGTTATTATTTCTCATTATCTTTATTTGGACGCCACCACATTTCTGGGCACTGGCCATTCGCCGTCGCGATGATTATGCAAAAGTTGATGTCCCTATGCTTCCGGTGACTCATGGCATTCCTTTCACCAAGGTACAGGTATTACTTTATACTTGTATGCTTCTTGCCGTTACGCTGA
>NZ_LWEY01001624.1:0-690 GCF_001634935.1 Oleiphilus sp. HI0043
TTTTGTCGATAGAGTTGCAGTCCCTTGTCCTTGCCATCCATACGAGTGGAAAGGCCACCGGCAAGAATACCGCCATCAATTTGCAGTGTCATGAGATCTAAATCTGATAGGAGAGTAGCGATGTGGCACCCAAGAAGAGTGCCACCTATGCAAAGCGTAAACTAGTGGGCTTACAAGTTGCTGTCAACAAAAGCTGTCAACTGAGATTTTGATAGCGCGCCTACCTTCGTTGCATCAACATTACCATTCTTGAATAGCATCAAGGTTGGAATGCCACGAATATTGAATTTAGGTGGGGTTTGCTCATTCTCATCAATATTTAACTTACATATTTTGATCTTGCCAGCATAGTCGTCAGCAATTTCCTCAAGGACAGGGGCGATCATTTTACAAGGGCCGCACCACTCCGCCCAGTAATCGACAAGTACAGGGATGTCAGAATTTAAAACTTCCGTTTCGAAAGTTGCGTCACTTACATTGATGATGTTATCACTCATGTTTTGATTCCAATAAAAGATTTAGAGAAGCCTGAAAGCATTTGATGCGTTACAATACAGCTATCTCTTAAGAAATGAAAAATCGTAACGAGTAATATATAGCCTTATCAGAGGATTTCAAGGACGTGTTAACTCACAATGATACGAAAGCAGAGCCAAATAGCTGCTCAGACCACATTGCAGCGATAGATTT
>NZ_LWEY01001625.1:0-1219 GCF_001634935.1 Oleiphilus sp. HI0043
TGCACGTATTCAAGTTAACTTCCCAGAAGCTGGCAGTAAGTGGCTAGTTCTATCTTATGCAAAGCTTGAAGCCGTCTAGCCTTTTTTGGTGGTGACTGGAACTTGTGCATAGTAAGCAAAACGCTATTTATCAGCTACTATTAAAGAGTTTCCAGTATTATTTAATAGGACCTTTGATCACATGGCGTCGCCAGAAGAGTTACAACTAGAACAAAAATCTCGTGCACTTCAACTAAAAGAAGATGCACTAAACCGCCAAGCGACCCAGCAGCAGAAAACTGAAGAACGCATTAAAGCGCACCAAGATAGCGTTGCCAAAAAAGAGCGCGCTAACCAGTTAAAAACTCAAGACCTAATAAAACGCGAACGTAAACTTAAAGAAGACAATACACTTCTCCAACATGAGAGAGAAGCATTTAACACGGCACAGCAGGCAGCTGAGTCTCGCCGCCAACCCGCGATGATTATTCTGCCGATTATGCTTATCGCTTGTATTATTGGCGGCTATTTTGCCTACGAGCAACTTGCCAAGAAGCAGCTTCACTACAACCAAATAGCCTCCGCCTCAAAGAATATTGATAAACTCGCAAATATTCTCAGTTTGACTCAGGATGAGGTGCTTACCCAAACCACTGCCTTAGCCAGTAAAAAAACTGAACTGGATAAAACCAAAGGTATGCTGTTGGAGCTAAAACAAAGCACCGACCAACTTCGAAGAGAAATACAGCTACTTAAAGGCGACCAGGAAACTAGCGCCTCGGAGAAAGCATCCCTAGTGGAGTCAGCTGATAACCTTGCACAACAACTCAGTGAACTCAAAAACCAGTTAGAAGATAAATACTTAACCATCGATATTATCGAGGCACTGGTTGATTATCAGGAAGATCACCTTGAAAACGTAAAAGGCGAACTCGCAACAAAACAAGAACTCTTAGCCAAGCATGAAGATTCGCTGAGTGAACAACAAACTCAAAGAATGAAGCTCGAGCAAGCACTGAATGAAAAAGACAGCCAACTCAAAGAAAAGAGCCAGAGCTTACAAACGGCCCAAGAGGAACTTGATCAGGCTCAGCGTCAGTTAACTGAAGCCCAACAAAAATTGAATGCTTTTACCGAAGCCATTAAAGCACCTGAAGCACCTCAAAAATAAAGATTCTATCTCTAAAAAAGGGTCTGCCTTATCTGTAGGCAGACCCTTCCACGGCTCGCTGGCTGGTTA
>NZ_LWEY01001626.1:0-942 GCF_001634935.1 Oleiphilus sp. HI0043
GCTTAAATACACTCTTTCTCATTTTTTTCCTATTTTTAGCCGGTGTATCTTCTGCATTGCAGGCCGAAAGTAATACGGCTCAAGCAAGCACGAATAAACTCCTTGTTATCGACCTGCGAGACAAAGATTGGTCTAGCAAACAATCTTTTAGCCTTGACGGCTATTGGAATACTTACTGGAACCGCTTCATTCCACCTCAGGACATCTACAAGACAGAAGAAAGCCCCATTAAATTTCCCGTTCCCGGTGTTTGGAATAAAAACCCCTATCGCTTTGTCGAGAATCAACGCGTTGACACAATGAAGGGTGAGCACATTCAAGAACAGCAGGTAATCTATCCTCCTCTGGGTCTTGCAACGTATCATGCAAAAGTTCTGGTGCCACAGAATTTGGAGCCTATCTATCTCTATATTCCTGACATGCCAAGCGCCTACAAGCTTTACATCAACGGCAATCTTAGCGCCCAAAACGGTAAGCCCGGTTATTATCAGAGCACTGAAACGCCTGAGTTTAGACCCAGAGTAATCAAACTCACCAATCATGCTAGCGAACTAGATATCGTGATTCATCTGTCTAATCACCATTATCGCGAGGGCGGCATATGGTTTAGTCTACGCATGACGGGCGAGGCCGGCCGTTTCAATATGGAGTATCGTCCGATCATATCGGCAGTCTTCTTTGGCTCAATTCTAATTGCAATCGGCCTGTATAATTTTTCATTATTCGCCTTCCGCTCAAAAGAGGTTAGCGCTCTATACTTTGGTCTATTGTGCTTGGCTGTGGGCTTCAGGCGCTTAATGATTGATGAGCGGGTTCTGCACTTATTTGACTGGTTCAGCTGGGCAAGCCTCCAACGCCTTCAGCATTTAAGTTTTTACCTGACGCTTCCTTTCTTTATGGGCTTCTTTAGCGCCTTATACCGGAAATATATCCCGGCCTTTA
>NZ_LWEY01001627.1:0-1283 GCF_001634935.1 Oleiphilus sp. HI0043
GCCACCCTCAACCCGACTATCAATAGTGATCTCTTCGCCTTTAGCCACGACAGAGTGATTGATGGCCGTTTTTAGTATGTTAAACAAAGCATAAATCAATAACCATTCATCACCTTTGAACAAGAAGTCTTGGCGTAAGTCTGTTCGTATTCTCTCTCGCTCTCCTGGCATAAACACATACTCTGCCAAACTCTTCGTTACTACACTCTGAATTGAAAGCACCTTGAAGGTACTTACATCGATGGGTTCATCCTTCACCAGACCTAGACTCATGTCGATCACCTGAGCACTTCGCGCGATAGCCACATGAGCTTGGCTATAGGGACTATCTAAATATCTCTCATCTTTTAGCTCCGCTCGTACCAATGCAGCATGTTCAACAAAGGCATGTAATTGATCTAAAGGCCCTCTCATGTCATTGGCGATATTACCGGCCAAAGACTGCAAACTCTGCATTTTTTGAAATAAGAAGCGCTGCTCCTGGAAAGCCTGACGGCGAAAAAACTCTACACGCTCAATGAGTCGACCCAATTTAGACGACAAAGCCTGTAACCTCGACTGATCTTTCAAACGCATGTCAGATTTACTGACGACGACTAAGAGCATTCCCCTAAAGTCACTATTTGCAACAACAGGCAAACCCAGCATCTCGCGTCCCGGCACCATTTCGACCCAATCATAGGCAGCATCGAGCTGCTCAGTTGACATAATTTCAACCATTTGGGCGTTAAGCGTTCTTTCCTCAGCCTCACCCTGCAGGTGCACGTTTATAGAAGAGGGTAAACGATCATGGCGGCGTCCATCACTGCCGCTAAATAGTATGCGTTGATAGTTTCTCTCAGCGCTCAGGTCATTCGCATCAAAGCGCTCCAACTCTTTCCTGGATAAAGTTCGCTCCAATAGAACCCTATCCAAATACCATGCATAGTGATGGATATAGCTTTGTTGCTCAAAAAACTGCCGAAGAATTGGCAACATCGACTCAAAGTCATCAGATTGATCTAGCTGATACATTAGGTCTCGAAAGTGCCGCTCAGCATCAAGTTTCTGACGAACCAGGACTTTATCTGAAAACGCTTGTAAGCGAGATTTCATCGCTGCATAAAATTCACAGGAACAGATGGTGATAAGAACCAGAAATACAGTCTGAGAAACACTCAAATACGCTTGATCTATAAAGATGCCACCTTTAAGCATTAAAACCACGAAACCAACGATGCAAATGTAAATCATCAAACGCGTGTAACAAAACTCAGCGTCTCGGGCAGTTCAAGTAGGTCATG
>NZ_LWEY01001628.1:0-908 GCF_001634935.1 Oleiphilus sp. HI0043
TCGAGATAACGATGATTGACCGTTCTTAGCTCCCACGTTAATACACCTTGTTCACTTTCAAGTTCTAAACGTGCAAATCCTGTCATGCTTTTCAGCATTGGTACTTCCCCACTTAGCTCAGTTACGTATGTTCAAATTGATTTACGAATTCTACTCGCTAGGCACTTAGAAACCCACCTTTAAAGTGATAAACTTGCCGGCAAATTTTCCCGGTACCCCTTTATTTAATTCCCCAATAGGAAGAACTTTATGAGACCAAGCGAACGCCAACCAGATCAAGCACGCGAGATTAAAATCACCCGAAACTACACAAAACATGCTGAAGGCTCTGTCCTGGTTGAGTTTGGCGACACCAAAGTTATCTGTACTGCCTCAATAGACGAAAAGGTACCCCGCTTCCTAAAAGGTGAAGGACAAGGTTGGTTAACCGCTGAATATGGCATGCTGCCTCGCTCTACCGGTTCACGTATGATCCGTGAAGCAGCAAAGGGTAAACAAACAGGTCGTACCGTCGAAATTCAGCGTCTAATCGGTCGCTCATTACGCGCCGCTGTTGATATGAAAGCACTCGGCGAACGCACCATTCAAATCGATTGCGATGTTATCCAGGCAGATGGAGGTACTCGTACAGCGTCTATCTCTGGGGGCTGCGTGGCACTCATGGACGCTCTTCAAGGCTTGGTAGATGCAGGAAAACTGAAAGAAATCCCGCTAAAGCAAAAGATTGCGGCGATTTCTGTAGGCATCTACAAAGGTACACCCGTTCTCGACTTGGACTACCCGGAAGACTCAGAAGCAGAAACTGATATGAACGTGATCATGACTGACAAAGGCGGCTTTATCGAAATTCAGGGCACTGCTGAAGGTGAAGCGTTTGAAGAGTCCGAATTTAATGCCATGTTAGCACT
>NZ_LWEY01001629.1:0-603 GCF_001634935.1 Oleiphilus sp. HI0043
GCAGCATTGCCAACTTCGTCAATAGTCACGTTACGTCTAAGTGGTGTTTGCTGTTCATTTTCAGATAGCATTTTTCGGAAGTTCTTAATGCCGGATGCAGCCAATGTACGAATGGGGCCAGCTGATATGGCGTTAACACGCGTTCCTTCAGGCCCAAGGCTACCGGCCATATAACGAACGTTTGCTTCAAGACTGGCCTTTGCCAAGCCCATTACGTTGTAGTTTGGCAAGGTTCTTTCTGAGCCTAAGTAGGTTAGGGTTAGTAATGACCCATTTCGCCCTTTCATTAACTCACGGCTTGCTTTCGCCAAAGCAACAAAGCTATAAGAGCTAATATCATGAGCGATTTGAAAACCTTCACGGGTGGTTACATCAACATAATCACCGTTTAGTTCGTGGGCGGGAGCGTAGCCTACGGAATGCACGATTATATCAATGCCATCCCACACCTTAGCAATCTCTTCGAAGACCTGAGAAATTTGCTCGTCGTCGGCAACATCGCAGGGTAGAATTAGCTTTGATCCCCATGCTTCACCAAACCCTTCAACTCGCTTTTTCAACTTCTCGTTTTGATAGGTTAACGCTATTTCTGCGCCTTCTCGG
>NZ_LWEY01001630.1:0-717 GCF_001634935.1 Oleiphilus sp. HI0043
CACGGCTTCACCGACTAGACCGGAAATCGCCGCCGCGCAGAGTAGCACCATAATCATTACATCCTGAAACTGAGCCATGATCACCTTCCACCAAGGGCGGGTGTTGGCCTGTTCCAGAATATTTTCTCCCTGTGTAGTTAAACGTTCCTGCGCTTCTTGTTTACTTAGGCCCTTTTCTATTATTGAATTCAGAGCTTCTGCGCATTCTTCAGTATTTAAGGTGTGCCACTTTGTTGACATAGATTCTAATCCTGTGGTCAGATTCTTTCTTCATAAGAATGATCTAATCATAAAATGATTTCTAGTGAATGACGATATTCAGTATTCACCAATCTTGATGCGGGTCACTTAAGAGCTCGAATCTAAAAGCTCTTTTTATAATTCAAGCCAGCCTTCGAGGCTTTGTCGTAAAAAGGGGAAGTGCTTGCGAAAGCGATTAAAGGTTTTGGGGCTTGGTGCCCTGTGTTTGTCGTCTGTGACCTTGCTGAGTGCTTGTTCTTCAGTTAGTTATTATTCACATTTGTTAAATGGCCAAACCTCTCTTTTGTGGAATCGAGAGCCTGTTGAGACACTGCTAGCGGATGATGAAACCTCTGAGGAGCTTCGAAAGCGTCTGATTTTATCTCAAGCGCTTAGAGATTTTGCCAGCAAGGAACTCAATCTACCAGTCGATGACGCATATACCAGTTATACAGACTTAGGCCGACGCTATGCGGT
>NZ_LWEY01001631.1:0-1036 GCF_001634935.1 Oleiphilus sp. HI0043
TAAGCCTTTAGGCGAATTTCTGTTTAAATCCAGAGTTATGACGCGTAGTAAGCTTGAAAGTGTCTCCTTGGTGAAACAGTTTAAAGAACCCGTATTTGGGCGGCGCTCGGTATTTTTTCTTCGTCAGAAACCATTGCTGGTGAGCGAACTATTTATGCCTCGGGTATTTGAGGCAAGCAAACGAGAGAAATAGGCATATGAATACTCAGAGTAAACCCGCGTTTGCAAGTGTTGCAATGGACTACGTAAGGCTTGCGAGGTTGGATAAGCCTATAGGTATTTATCTGGTTTTGTGGCCAACGCTTTGGGCATTATGGTTTGCTGCCGAGGGCATACCAGCTATGGATGTGTTAGCTATTTTTATCGCCGGCTCTGTTTTCATGCGCTCGGCAGGCTGCGTAATCAATGACTTTGCGGATAGAAAAATAGACGGTCATGTAAAGCGCACTGAAGCTCGCCCTCTGGTGACGGGGCGGGTGAGTGCAAAACAGGCTTTGATCTTTTTCGCCGTTTTATGTCTGTTGTCTTTCATCCTGGTTTTGTTTACCAATGAACTGACAATTTACCTTTCATTTGGTGCACTCGCACTTGCTTCTGCTTATCCCTTCATGAAGCGCTATACTTATTTACCACAGGTGGTCTTAGGTGCTGCATTTGCCTGGTCCGTTCCTATGGCTTATGCCGCGCAAGTGAATGAACTGCCTGCGCATATCTGGTTGATCTATATGGCAACAGTCTTGTGGACCGTTGCTTATGATACGATGTATGCCATGGTCGATAGGGATGATGATATCAAAATCGGCGTTAAATCCACGGCCATCTTATTTGGTTCGGCTGATCGGGCGATTATCGCATTTTTGCAGGTTTTGGTGATATTGACGCTGAGCTTGTTAGGTGAACAGCTTGAAATGGGGCAGTTTTACTTTCTGAGTATTGTCGTTGCGTCGGTACTATTTGTATATCAGCAGCACTTGATTCGCCATCGTGACAGAGATGAGTGCTTTAAGGCGTTTTTGAACAATAACTGGGTGGGTAT
>NZ_LWEY01001632.1:0-1103 GCF_001634935.1 Oleiphilus sp. HI0043
TTATGAAGAATATTTGACGCATCATGGCCAATGAAAAACATGCTATGCCAATCGGTTGGTATAGTACCCAGCCCAGCCGCTATAGCAGTATTTGCCTGGAAACCGACGTTCCAAATACCAAAAAACATAGCAGGGAATGCGCACAACCAAACCGTAATCATAATACGCTTAAGGTCGATACCATCTCTAACATGAGATGTGGTTTTGGTTACACTTGATGGCGAATAAAAAATGGTGTCAGCAGCTTCGTAAAGCGCATACCACTTCTCGTACTTGCCCCCTTTCTCGAAATGGGGCTCCATTTTATCTAAAACTGTTCTAAGTCCCATGATCAACCCTCAATTTCGATTCGAGTCAGATTCTCTCGTAGAATCGGACCGTACTCATACTTACCAGGACAAACATATGTGCAAAGCGCCAAATCTTCTTCATCTAGCTCTAAACAACCTAGAAGTTGTGCTTGCTCTGTATCACCTACAATCAGAGATCGTAGTAACTGAGTTGGCAAGATATCTAAAGGCATCACTTTTTCGTAAGCACCAACAGGAACCATTGCTCGATCACTACCATTTGTTGTGGTCGTAAAGTTGAACAATTTGGCAGGGTTAAGCTTAGAAAGGTAAATATTCATCACAGAGAACTTGTTGGCACCAGGAGATAACCAACCAATAAACTCACGCTCTTTTTGTTCATCAAGAACACTAACTTGCGAAGCATAGCGCCCTAAATAATCAACTGTAGCTCTTGCGGTCCGGCCACCAAAAACCGAACCTGAAATGGCTCTGGCAGAGGTTGAACTAAGTTCATTGCTCAGCAGCTCAGATATATTGGCACCCAATTGAGTTTTAACCAAGCGCGGTTTCTTAACAGAAGGGCCAGCAATAGAAACAATCCGCTCTACATACAGTTCGCCAGTCGTGAAAAGCTTAGCGATCGCGATGACGTCCTGATAAGAAATAGTCCATACACTCTTACTATCGCTTACAGGATCAAGGTAATGGATGTGTGTTCCGGCATTACCAGCAGGGTGCGGGCCAGAAAACTCTTGCTTTTCTACGCGCGCGATGGCTGGTAGTTCGATGTTAGAACCAGCTTTAGTACAA
>NZ_LWEY01001633.1:0-22136 GCF_001634935.1 Oleiphilus sp. HI0043
ACCCCGTTATTATTTTCAACAATTCCCCCCATTTGGGTGATTGCTCTCAAATCACCAAACAATTATAAATAAGCACCCAAGCTAAAAATTTTCTGTAAATTGATCCCTGAACCTTAGTTCTTTAGAATTGCTCCCTGCGCTTAAACGACCTAAGCAATCTGACCACTAATCGATATACTTCCCTGCTTGGAGCTTCTATGACAACCCTCACGCTGTTTATCAGCGACAATTGGCTAAACCTACTAGCCATTATCTGGTTTTTAGTTTGCTTTAATGGCTATATGAAATACGCCAGTGCTCGAAGCTACCGAAGCACCGAAGACTCTCCGAGCCTTGCATCCGAACTTCACCAGTACCGGTTTCAGTGGATGCTCCGGGTCCTGACTAGAGAAATGAGAATCGCTGACAATGCTGCAATTGCGAACCTTGAAAAAGGTGTTTCTTTTTTTGCATCAACGACCATGCTTATTCTCGCTGGCTTAATAACCATCTTAGGCTCAACTGAAAAAGCAATACACCTCATAGAAGGGCTCCCCTTCGCAGTCCCCACCGATCGCTCGGAATGGGAGATCAAAGTCATTACGTTAATTTTTGTTTTTGTCTATGCCTTCTTCAAGTTTACCTGGAGCTTACGCCAATATGGTTTTGTAACCATTATGGTTGGCGGGGCGCCAACCCCTAGTGAAGACTGCAGTAATGAAGAGAGGGAGGCGCTTGCTTCACGCATGGCTTCCATGGCCTCCATGGCCGCTAACAACTTTAATAGTGGCTTACGCACTTACTATTTCTCTATCGCCATGCTGACCTGGTTTATCAACCCATGGGTATTTATGGTCGCCAGCACCCTTATTGTCTTTATTCTATTTCGTCGTGAATTTAAGTCATCCACACTTAAAATCCTGGTGGGTAAAGAAGAGCTGTCTCAAGCAATGCGCTAAAACTCAATAAAAAACAAAAAGTCACAAGTCTATTCTTTACCGATCGCGGGCTTTTTCTATACTCATTAGAACAAATATAAAACAAAGGCAATTGACCCGTAGGAGTTACAGGAATGTCTTTAGAATCGCTATTTAAAGGAAGCCCAAATTTACCCAACATCCCGAAAGTGGTGCAAGAACTGATCAAGCAGTTTAATGATCCTCATTCCAATGTTGATGAGATTTCAAAAAAAATACAGATGGACCAGGTCCTTTCTGCCAAAATTATGCGTCTAGCCAATTCCGCGCGCTATGGTGCAGGACGTAAGATCGCCTCAATCGACTCTGCAGTTGTGATGCTCGGCATCGATACCCTGAAAACCTTAGTCGTTGCCTCTGGTATTACTGGTGCTTTCCAAGACATCCCGGGCTTTGATAAAAAACAGTTCTGGCGTGATAGTTTCATGGTTGCCAGCATCAGCAAGCTAATTGCTAAACACACTGACTCAGACCCTGAAACAGCCTTCACAATCGGCATGATGCGTAACATCGGCGAGCTACTAATTCATATTTATCATGAAGAGTCTGCCGTTAAAATTGACAAGCTAGTTGAATCAGGCGCTAATCGAATTGACTTACAAGACAACCAGTTTGGCTATGACTTCACGCAAGCAGGCTCGGAACTTGCCAAACGCTGGAACTTCCCAACAGAAATTGTAAATGGAATACGTCAACAGGCTGCCCCTAACGACTTTGAAGAGTATTCCGCTTATTCAAGCATCGTTTACTTGGCCGACTACTTAAATGAAGCGTTTAAAGCCGAGCAAGAAAAGCAAGAAATTTTATCTCAGTTCCCGGTGGACATTGCTAAGCCAATTGATATCAATCTGGTATCTTTCTTCGAAGAGTTAGTTGAGCTTGCAGAAGCGGAAGATGATATTGAAGAGTTATTGAAAGACTAAGTCAGATAATCTCTCAAAAAGCGCTCATTTGAGCGCTTTTTCTTTGCCTAATAGAAAACCGAAAAGATCATTTTTTTGAATCGGCTACCATTAAAAACCATAACCTAAAGAAACATAAGAGGTTTCATCCATATGTAAGGCTATCAACTGGACCACCCAAAAACGCAAACCTAGCTCTAGACCTAAGCCTTCAATCTCGTTCTCATGCTGTCGTAGATTATCCTTGTCCAATATTAAATAAGACAAGCCCATATCAACTCCCATCAAAGAGAAGCCACTGGTGTAACTGAGGTTAATCTTTTCACCAAAATGCCCAAAACCACCTCGTAAAGTGATTCCTTCGTGCGCTGCACCCTGACGTTTAAAAAATGACATTCCCATATAATGGGTACGGCCAATCAAGTTATCATCAACAACATAGGTATAACGAGGCGTCCACCCCTCCAGGTCAGAGATATTTTTCCAGGAGAAGTCCTCCACACTTAAGTCGTCGAGCCCTAAGTGTTCCAACTTGAATTCAGCAAAAGCCAGTACCGGCGTAAGAACAAGAATCAGAGTAAGCAGTAGTTTTTTCATAAGATCTATTAGTGCATCCTTGACGCTAGCAAAGCCAGGGCGACTTAAATGCAAACGCTTTAAGCCAGCAACCCGAAACAACAAAGACTGAAAGACTACTATATAGTGAAGCCCTAAACCAAGAAGCAGCCACTCTAATTTTGAAGCAGTCGAAGTTTTAATAAGCATTGAGAGGGAAAACGGTAAGATTCAGGCAAAAAAAATCCCGGACAATGTCCGGGATAAATAAGTACACATGAAATCTAAACCTAAATTGAAGAAAGACGGGCCTGAATCGTCTCACCTAAATTCGATATAGTAATCATAGCCAATAAGTTATGAGCGGTCTGTTGGTAAACAATTGCAAAATGTAACGAATTGTTAACGTCTTCTATATTAATTTACTTGGTTTTATGGCAGAGAATAACGATAATGGTCGTTTCTTCTATTTGTGATAGACCTTCCATTATGGAAATAGAGCAGCTATTTACTCTAATAAAAAGCTTGACCAGCCAATCGAACATTAGAGAACTTGTCACAGCACTCGATGACATTCTTATCAATAATTTCGAACGCGTCGATTTGTCAGTTTATGAGCTACAAGCTACACGGCGCTCCAATCATAAAACGACCACACTTATCGGCATAGAGTGTAGCGGGAAGTCCAACGACATCTATTTAAATAACGACATGGACATGCTGTCGGCTTATATTTCTAAAGAAGAGGTATACAAGGTTGAAAGCAGAACGCGTTTTAAAATCGTCATTCCGGTAGTGTTATATGACAAAAGCGTGTCTCACCTGGTTGTTTTGCGCCACCGCTACGAGAACCAGGATATTAAAAACACTCTCGTAGGCTTTCTGCAAATCGCTGTCGATATCTTTCGCAACTTGCACGAAAAAGGCCATGACCCGCTTACACGCATCTTAAATCGTCAAGCTTTTGACCAAGTCTCTTCCGACCTTGCCTTTTCACAACACAATGTACTGCATGCAAAGGATACCAGCTTTAAAGCGATTGCCATTCTAGATATCGATAAATTCAAATCTATCAATGATCGCTTCGGCCATGCAATTGGTGACGAGACGCTAGTTCTATTTTCACAGACAGTCAGGTCCGTCCTCCGACAGCAAGACCTGTTTTTCCGCTACGGTGGTGAAGAGTTCGTGGTATTGGTAAAAGACGTTCAGAAAGAGCAAGCTTTGGTTGTTCTCGAACGCTGCAGAGCAGCGATAGAGGCTCGCCGCTTCCCTCAGGTTGGCCAGGTTACCGTTAGCATCGGCTTTGCCGACCTAAGCAAAAACGACCACCCTGTAGAAACACTCTCCAAAGCAGATAAAGCGCTCTACTACGCAAAACAAAATGGTCGTAACCAGGTTAACTCGTATGAAGTGCTATTAGAAAAAGGCTTACTTGAAGCCGTTGAACCCGTAGAGAGCTCTATCGACTTCTGGGATTAATCTCTGACGATCTAGACTCTGCCCCCAAAACAAACCATAACAACTAGAACAACTGTAACACTTATGCTTCAACCCTACTCTCTGATCAACTCTCACGGGAAGCCTCATTTAGGACGCTTCAAACACGCCGTCAATGAAATTAATATCAATGACGCAGATTATCGAACACCAATGAACAAACGCGCCAATAAGTGGCAGCGCCATTTCAATTTTAAACGCTTTCAATATTTCGGCGGCATAAGTGGTGACCTGATATTTGGCTGCGCATTAGCTGACTTACGCTATTTGGGCGCAGCTTTTGTCTATATCTATCGAACTTCAGATAAAAAAATGCTTACTTGGCAATTCAAAAAACCTTTTGCACTCGGGCTAGATATGACGAACCGTCCCGATAATGGCATATCAAGCTTCAAGTCAGGCAAGCATAGTATCAAAATGCGCTACCAACTTAACTCACAGGGCGAGCGGCGCAAAATACTCGAGATTGATTTTGGCTCGGAGCTCAACATTCAGGCCGAAACCATAGAGAAACCAAGCTTTGAGGAAATGGCTCTTTGTACACCGACCGCAGTCAATGGCTGGGTCTATGCTCAAAAAACGGCAGCACTTCCTGCTAGCGGTGAAGTTCACTGTGCTCTCGGCAAGTTCAAGCTAAATGAAATTGCTTGTTATGGGCATCATGACTTTTCGGCTGGGTACATGCGTCGAGAAACATTCTGGAACTGGGCATGCTTTTCCGGCGCATCTTACTCCACAGCCGATAGATCAGAAGATAAGCCACCGCTCGGGCTCAATGTGTCTTGGGGCGTCAATGAAACAGGCTATTCTGAAAACTGCTTTTGGGTTGGCGATAAGCTCCATCAACTACCTCAAGTTCAGTTCAGATATGACCGGGATGAAGAAAGCTCCGCGTGGAGAATCAGCTGTGAAAACGGACAGCTTGATCTAAGCTTTGTGCCTGAAGGAATGCATAAGGAACACCTCAATGCCGGTTTCATGGCCACAAACTTCAAACAAATATTCGGCAAGTTTAAGGGGCACTTAATCACCGCTGAAGGCAAACGCTACGAGATTGAATCTCAATATGGTTTTGTCGAAGATCAGTACTCTAAGTGGTAAACGTCCATACTAGACAATTTAATTACGACACATCAACAGCAAAAATAGACTTTTGATTTGACGCCTCTAGACATTAAGGGTACAACTGTAAGCTATATTACAGGAGTCTATTATGACTAAGCGCCAAGCAAACAAAACCAAGCACGACACAGCAAATGATAAAAGTGAGCTCCCCTCACTCTCAAAACAGCTATTAGAGCTACATTTAAAGCACGAACTTGAGTGCTTTAACTCCGATCGTTTTATTGAGCTATGCGATTCAGAGACTGAGTTTTTACTGAAAGCTGTAGGAGAAATCCATCTAAATAAGTTTGTCAGCGCTAAACAAATCAAACAAGTTATATACGAAAACGTCGTTAGCTCAAGTATTCCAGGTGCCATCGCCGAAGTTGCGGGTGAGGCAGCCGACACTCTATTTACATCAAAAAAACATCAAGAAACCTTACTGAACCAAATCATCAGCAAAAAAGACTTTGAAGAATTCATAGACAAAGCTTTAGAGCTAAAGGAGCAGCGAAACAAAGGCATAGACAAAGTAATTGAGCTACCGATATATGCCGAATTAATATCAGGCATTCTTTACCAAGCTATCCTTCGCTATATTTATGAAAGCAACCTAATCAGCAAGAACATTCCGGGCGTGTCCTCAATGCTCAAGATGGGAAGAAATGTAGTCAGCAAAGCTGCGCCAAAAATTGGCTCCGGAGTAGAGGAGAGCGTAAAAAGTTTTATTATCGACAGCCTCGACTTTATCCTGGACGAAAGCAAGAAGTTTCTAGAAGGCTCAGTAAGCGATGAGCAATTGCGCGACTCTGCAATGGAGCTATGGGAAGCGATTGAAAATAAACCCATGTCTGAATTTCAACAAGGTATGGACAGTTTAGATCTATCTGAATTTATCGCCTTAGGCTATGACTTCTGGCTTAAGTTTAGAAAAACAGATTATTTCATCAGCAGTTATGAAACCATCGTAGACTACTTCTTTAAGCGCTACGGCAGAAAAAACCTCGACGTCTTGCTCGAGGAATTTGATGTCTCAAAAGATAGAATTATTGCGCCCATAAAAATATTCGCACCCAAGGCTTTAGAAGCATTTAAAGAAAACGGCATTCTAGAGGAGCTTCTGAGACGCCATTTAGAAGATTTCTATAACTCTCAAACCGTCATAGATTTACTAGATTAGCCTATAAAATATTAAGGCGGGAAATTCCCGCCTTAATAGGTAGAAATAAGAAGCTCTACCCTACAACTTTTTTCTGTTGCTTAGATGCCTGACTAACTTATAGAAGAGAGGCGTTAAGAGTAAGCCAAAAACGGTAACCCCAATCATACCTGCAAATACAGCAACACCCATCGCCTCACGCATTTCTGCACCCGCTCCTGAACCCCACACCAAGGGCACCACCCCCATAATAAAAGCAAGCGAAGTCATTAAAATGGGGCGTAAACGCAAGCGGCTGGCTTCAAGCGTCGCCTCAAGCAACCCCATGCCACTATCTTCTTTCTCTTTGGCAAACTCAACGATAAGAATGGCGTTCTTCGCAGCCAGCCCAACCAGCACAATAAAACCTATTTGCGTGAAGATATTGTTAGTCAAACCCCACAAAATAATACCCGTCATCGCTGACAACAAAACCATTGGCACAATCAAGATAATCGCCAGTGGCAACGACCATGACTCATACTGCGCGGCCAACACTAGGAAGACCAGTAAAACAACCAAGGGGAAAATATAGATAGCCGTATTACCCGCTAGAATCTGCTGATACTTCAGATCTGTCCATTCATAAGCCATCCCATTTGGTAAAGAGCGGTCGAGAATAGCTGTGATGGCTGCTTCTGCTTGACCAGAACTATAACCGGGCTTGGCTTGTCCATTTAGGTCAGCCGCCGGATAGCCGTTGTACTTAGAAACGCGGTTTGGACCAGCGCCGTGCTGCACCGTTACAAACGAAGCAAGCGGCACCATTGATCCCTCACGGTTGCGCACTTTTAGCTTTTCCAGCTGCGTTTCATCTACTCTAAAGGCTTCATCGGCCTGCACATTGACCTGATAAGTGCGACCAAATAAATTGACATCATTGACATATACCGAGCCCATATAGGCTTGCAAGGTATCAAAAATATCTGATATCGCTACACCATGAACTTTAGCCTTCTCTCTATCAACGTTAATTTCTATTTGCGGTACATTAACCTGAAAGAAAGAGAAAACCTGTGTTAACTCTGGCGTTTGCCAGGCTTGGCCTACAACCTTTTGTGTTTCCTGAAACAAGCGTTCATAGCCCAGGTTTGCCCTATCCTCAATCTGCAGTTTAAAGCCACCAGTAGTGCCTAAACCGATAACGGGAGGCGGAGGAAAAATAACCGTAAAGGCTTCATCTATTCCCATAAACTGCCCCCATAAGGCACCAGCAATCGCGTCAGCACTCATATCAGGTGCTTGGCGTTCGTCAAAATGCTTTAGGGTGACAAAGACAACCCCCTCATTCGAGGATACCGTGAAGCCGTTAGGTGATAACCCGGGAAAAGCGACTGATGATTCTACTCCCGGATGCTCCAGGGCGATCGCTGACATTTTCTTAATCACCGCTTCAGTGCGATCCAAGCTTGATGCATCAGGTAACTGTGCAAAGGCAATCAAGTACATTTTGTCTTGAGCAGGAACAAACCCGGTGGGAGTTGTCTTAAATTGGTGCGAGGTTAATACCATCAAGCCTGCGTAAATCAAAACAACAATCACAGAAAGCCGGATTATGACTTTCAGTAAGGAGGTGTAACCTTCAGTCAAGGCACTAAAAAATTTATTAAACGGGCCAAAAATAATCTTACCAAACAAGGCGTCAATGATACGGCTCAGTCGGTCTTTCTTTGCATCATGGGGCTTTAATAACACCGCGGCCAAAGCCGGGCTAAGAGTTAGCGAATTGAAAGTCGATATAATTGTTGAAATAGCGATGGTTAGGGCAAATTGCTTGTAAAACTGCCCAGTCAAACCAGAGATGAAGGCTGTTGGAATAAATACAGCACTTAATACCAAGGAGGTAGCAATAATCGGCCCGGTCACCTCTCGCATAGCTTGCTTCGTGGCTTCAATAGAACTCTTTCCTAAAGCAATATTTCGCTCTACGTTTTCAACCACAACAATCGCATCATCTACTACGATACCGATAGCCAAGACTAATCCAAAAAGCGTTAGTGCATTTAAAGAAAAGCCAAACATGGCCATCACTGCAAATGTCCCAACTAAAGAAACAGGTACTGCAACTAAAGGAATAATTGATGCTCGCCATGTCTGCAAGAACAGTAAGACCACAATCACAACAAGCACCATGGCTTCAAGCAAAGTCATCACAACCGCTTCGATAGAACCTCGCACGAAAATGGTAGGATCATAGACGATGTTGTAATCAACACCCGCAGGGAAAGTCTTCTTCAATTCTTCCATACGCGCACGAACATCGTCTGAGATCTGGATCGCATTTGAGCCAGGGCGTTGAAAAATTGCAATGGCTGCGGCCTGCTTGTTATTTAGCAAGGATCTTAGCGCATAGGAATTTGAACCTAATTCAACTCGCGCGACATCTTTTAAGCGCGTGATGGCTCCGTTATCGCCAACACGCAGTACAACATCCTCAAATTCTTCTAAAGTCTCTAAACGACCTTTTACCTTTATCAACAGCTGAAACGGTGCTGCTTCCGCTCCGGGCGGCGCGCCAATTGTCCCTGCCGCGGCCTGACGGTTTTGTTCCCGTATGGCATTGATCACATCGCTGGTGGTCATACCCATCGCAGATACCTGCTCAGGATTCAGCCAGATACGCACAGAGTAATCCCCTGCACCAAATACTTGAGCATTTCCAACACCTTCTAGGCGAGCAAGTTCATCGCGCACTTTCAAGTTAGCAAAGTTAGACAGGTACAACATGTCATAGCTATCGTCAGGTGATAACAGATGCACGACCATCGTTAAGTCAGGTGAAGATTTGGTTGTGGTCACCCCCAAACGTTGAACGTCTTGCGGCAGCCTGGGAATCGCTCGCGAAACACGGTTTTGGACTTGTACCTGCGCATCATCGACATCAGTACCCAGCTCAAAGGTAACAGTAATTGCCAAGCTACCATCTGAGGTTGCTTGTGAGGACATATAAAGCATGCCTTCAACACCATTAATCGCCTGTTCCAATGGCGTAGCAACAGAGTCCGCCATCACTTCGGGGTTTGCGCCAGGATAGCTAGCATTAACCACAACGGTTGGCGGAACAACCTCTGGGTATTCTGTTATCGGCAATTGAAAGACGGCGATCAAGCCAGCTAGGAAGATCATCATCGAGAGCACGCCAGCAAAGATCGGGCGGCTAATAAAATATTGTGAAATACTCATTTTGGCTTGCCGCTCCTAGCCTTGGCTATTGTTAGTGGCTGGCGCCATATCTGCATCACTAGGTGATACCGGCATTCCAGGGAAAACATTTGGCAAGCCCTGCCCCTTGATAACAATCTTTTCACCAGCTTCCAGGCCACTCTTAATCGCCCTCAAACCCTTGAATTTAGGACCCAACTGAACAGGGCGATATTCCAAGATGTTGTTTTCTCCTAAAACCAATACATATTTATGACTAAGGTCTGTCACGACAGCTTTCTCATCAACAAGAATTCCTGGATAGCTCGCACCTATCTGCATATTAATCCGCGCAAACATCCCTGGCGTGAACTTACCATCTTCATTGCTAAATACTGCACGCAGTCGTATTGTACCCGTACTGATATCAACCTGATTATCAACAAAATCGATCACTCCCTGATGCGGATATGTAGTTTCACCCGCCAACCCCATAAATACAGGAATATTCATTTCATCCAAACGCTTGCCTTCTCCTAAGCTACGCAAACGAGCAAAGGTTTTTTCGTCAACATCAAAATATGCATGTGTTTTATCAGTAGAAACCAAGGTAGTCAGCACTGTGCTACCTGCAATGACCGAGCTCCCTTTTTTCACACGGGCATTAGAAACCTGGCCATCAAACTCAGCTTTTACGGTGGTGATTGCATCGAGGACTTTAGTTCGTTTCAAGTCTGCCTTCGCACTTTCTACTGCGGCAATAGCTTGAGTTAAGCGGGTGCGACTGTTATCGAGCTGCTCTTGAGAAATCGCGCTTTTCTTACGTAAACTTTCTGCTCGTTTTAAATCACGTTTAGATAATTCTATTTCCGCTACATTGCGTTTAACTTCCGCTTCCAGGCGCTGAACTTCTGCACGCACCGTTCGATAATCTACCTGAAATAGCAAGTCACCCTTCTTGACATAAGCTCCATCTTCAAAGCCTACCGATAGTATGTAACCAGAAGTGCGCGGCATGACGACAATACTGTCTGAAGCTTCTAGACGACCTGTATACTCCTTCCAGTCACTAACCTCGCCCTGTATTACCTCTGCAACGGTCACAGGAGGTGGCGGCATTGCGGCCATTGCTGCTTCAGGGTTTTCTTGATCTTTACCATTTTCACTACAAGCAACAACTGTTAAGCAAGTGACTATAACGACAAATAACCTGCTGATACCAAACCTTAAATTAAACGTACTCATTCGTTCTTCCATTACTTGTGTATTAATGTATTTGTTATAGAAACGGAGATACTACCAACTTCACCCAACGAATCCAGTACAGTGCTAGAATATGGCCTTTCAGAAAACTGATTTCTTTTTATAGAACAATCGTTATGCAAATGCCCGATACACAAGCTACTGAGCAATTATCCATTATCTTCCAAGATAAGTTCCTAATTGCTATACAAAAACCTGCAGGTTTACTGGTACACAAAAGTCCCATCGACAAGCATGAAACTAGCTATGCTATGAAAATATTGCGAAACCAGATTGATCAGTGGGTCTATCCGGTACACCGTTTGGATAAACCGACATCAGGGCTACTCCTATTTGCTCTGCATTCCGAGATCGCCTCTCAGCTTAGCTCAGATTTTGAAAACCGCTTGGTCAATAAGACATATCAAGCAATCGTTCGCGGGTATACTCCCACCAATGGAGAGATCAATCACCCTCTAAAAGAAATCGCAGTTTTCAAACACATGCAAAAACAACTTCAAAAAAAAGACCCTAAAGAAGCTGTCACACATTATGAACGAATGTGCAGTTTTGAGCTGCCATTCTCAGATGGGCGCTTCCCCAGTTCACGATACAGCCACATCCAACTGAAGCCCACAACCGGCAGAAAGCATCAAATTCGGCGCCACCTAAAACACATCAGCCACCCAATTATCGGTGATGTAAAATATGGGAAAGGTGAGCACAACCGTCTATTCAAAGAAAATTTTGATAGTCATCGTTTATTATTGGCAGCGACCAAACTTACGTTCAATCACCCAGTGACGGGGCAAAACGTGACATTAGAATGTCCGCTAGAAGAGAGCTTTACAAAGGCACTTACGAACTTGACACCTTACGAAGCAAAGCCTGATTAATAGTCAGGCACAAAAAAACCGATACACTTTCATGTATCGGTTTTTAGAACTTAGCTTTGCTTAAAGTGCAGCGTCCAATTCTGGAACAGCTTCAAACAAATCAGCAACCAAACCGTAATCAGCAACCTGGAAGATAGGAGCATCTTCGTCTTTGTTGATTGCAACGATTACTTTACTGCCTGACATACCTGCCAAGTGCTGGATAGCACCCGAGATACCAACAGCGATGTAAAGGTTAGGTGCAACAATCTTACCTGTTTGACCAACCTGCATATCGTTAGGTACGAAGCCAGCATCAACAGCGGCACGTGATGCACCTACAGCAGCGCCTAGCTTGTCAGCAACAGACTCAAGAATCTTGAAGTTGTCGCCATTTTGCATACCACGGCCACCAGAAATCACGATGTCAGCAGCAGTCAACTCTGGACGATCAGACTTAGCCATTTCTTCACCAACGAAGGTAGAGATGCCAGCATCCTGAACGTTATCAATAGCTTCAACAGCAGCAGAACCACCTTCAGCAGCAACAGGATCAAACGCAGTACCACGAACAGTGATTACTTTGATGCCGTCAGAAGACTGAACAGTAGCGATCGCATTACCTGCATAGATAGGACGAACGAAAGTATCAGCTGATTCAACTTTGATGATGTCAGAGATTTGCGCCACATCCAACAAAGCAGCTACACGTGGAAGGAAGTCCTTACCCGTAGTGCCCGCAGAAGTAACGATGTGAGAATAACCTTTACCAAGATCAGCAACTAGTAGAGATAAGTTCTCAGCTAGAGAGTGACCGTAGGCTGCATTATCTGCAACCAATACTTTAGCAACACCTTCAGCTTTAGCAGCTGCTTCAGCCGCCGCACCACAACCTTCGCCTGCAACTAGCACGTCGATGTCACCACCGATCGCTTTTGCTGCACTCAAAACGTTTAGGGTAACTGGCTTGATGCTACCGTTATCATGATCTGCAATTACTAGTATACTCATGTTAGATCACCTTCGCTTCAGTCTTAAGTTTGTCAACCAATTCAGCAACATCGGCAACTTTAATACCTGCTGAACGCGTAGCTGGCTCTTCAACCTTGGTAATCTTCAAGCTAGCAGCAACATCAACACCCAGGTCAGCTGGAGTTGTCATTTCAAGCGGCTTTTTCTTCGCTTTCATGATATTTGGAAGAGAAGCATAACGTGGCTCGTTCAAACGCAAGTCAGTTGTTACAACTGCTGGCAAGTTCAAACCAACTGTCATCAGACCACCATCAACTTCACGAGTAACATTTACTTTGTCGCCATCAACAACAACTTCAGAAGCAAACGTACCTTGAGGCATACCAGTCAATGCAGCAAGCATCTGACCAGTTTGGTTGTTATCAGAGTCGATAGACTGCTTACCAAGAATTACTAGCTGTGGCTCTTCTTTTTCAACAACAGACTTAAATAATTTTGCAGCTTGTAGAGACTGAACTTCTTCGTCAGTTTCAATCAGAATACCGCGATCCGCACCTAGCGCCAGGGCTGTACGAATTTGCTCTTGAGCAACTTTAGGACCAATAGAAACCACTACGATTTCACTTGCAACACCCTTCTCTTTCAAGCGAACCGCTTCTTCAACAGCGATTTCACAGAATGGGTTCATTGCCATTTTGATATTAGTAAGATCTACACCTGAATTATCAGGCTTAACTCGAACTTTGACGTTATAGTCAATAACTCGTTTAACAGCGACCAGAACCTTCATAGATTCCTCGTTAATTAACAATTGAATTTAGAGGTCTTATCATTCTTCAAAGTTTTACTTACCCAAGCATTCGCTAACTAATAAAAATTAACAATGACCGGTAAACCCTGAACAACGACCTAGATAGACCCAGATACAGGCGCGAAGCAAAAATATAATTTACACTACTTTAGTCCATTCGGGCTCTTAAGCGGTGTTTTATCAGCATTTAACCCTCGAAAAAACCAGCAAATACTCACTAGCCTTCCAAGATTAAATAAAATACAGCTTTCGCGAAGCGCATGATTCTGCCGATAAATCGCTTTTAGGTCAATAGTTGCACATTAAATCGCACCTATTTCAACACTCTTTTTCTATATTTTTATGCTCTAAATCAATTGCGAATACCAGGATAACAACTACCTTTTACATACATTGAATAAACAGGTAAAATTCAAACGTTTGTTTGAAACTCTCTTTGCAGCACAGGAAGCTAAAGTGGCTATATATTTAGTCAACATGCTAAAAGAGAGGTATTCATCACTACTTCCGTCACTGCCATATTGTGAATTAGCATAGTCAGAAAGACTGGGGGTGCGAATTTCAGCGAATAACTGTATAATTCGCGCGCCGTAAAAAAGCGGAAACTAAAAACTGCGCTCTGGTCCAGCTAAACAGGCTTAACATCAGGACGCTATATAACGTATATGCACGAGGAGACCTATTGTGGAACGTGAATCGATGGAGTTTGACGTACTCATTGTCGGCGGTGGCCCCGCTGGATTATCAGCAGCCTGTCGTCTAAGACAAATCGCTGAAGAGACTGGTAATGAAATCAGCGTATGCGTTGTAGAAAAAGGATCTGAGGTTGGCGCCCACATCCTGTCTGGCGCAGTTCTAGAACCAACAGCGTTAAATGAGCTGTTCCCTAATTGGAAAGAAATGGGCGCACCATTAAATACCGCTGTAACAGGTGATGAATTTTACTTCCTGACCAATCAGGAAAAGTCGGTAAAACTTCCAAACGCTTTTATCCCTAAACCTACACACAACGATGGCAACTATATTGTTAGCCTTGGCAACGTTTGCCGCTGGTTAGGCGAGCAAGCTGAAGGACTTGGCGTAGAAGTATACCCAGGCTTTGCTGCAGCAGAAGTTTTATACCATGAAGATGGTCGTGTAAAAGGTGTTGCTACTGGCGACATGGGCATCAGCGAAGACGGCCAACAAAAAGACTCTTACATGCCAGGCATGGAGTTACACGCTAAATACACAATGTTTGCTGAAGGTTGTCGTGGACATCTTGGCAAAGAAATCATCTCTAAGTTCAACCTAGATGAGGGAAAAGATCCTCAGCATTACGGTATCGGCATCAAGGAACTTTGGGATATCGACCCAGCTAAACACCGTGAAGGTACTGTTATGCACGGCCTGGGTTGGCCACTAAGCGAGTCTTCATCCACAGGCGGCTGGTTCCTTTACCACATTGAAAACAACCAAGTAGTACTCGGTTTAATTACTGACCTTAGCTATAGCAACCCACACGTATCACCTTTTGAAGAGATGCAACGTTGTAAGCTTAACCCTGTACTAAAAGATGCCTTAGAAGGCGGCAAGCGTGTTAGTTATGGCGCTCGAGCACTGATTAAAGGCGGCATCAATGCACTTCCCAAGATGTCATTCCCTGGCGGCATGTTAATTGGCTGTGACGCAGGAACAATGAACCCGCTGAAAATCAAAGGTTCTCACACAGCAATGAAGAGTGGCATGCTGGCTGCAGAAGCTGTTGCAGAGAAGCTTGCTGGCGGTGCAGAAGGCGAAGAAGCGACCAACTTTGAAGCGAAGTTCAAGAACAGCTGGCTACACGACGAACTGTACAACACGCGTAACTTCGTTGGCGTTATGCATAAGTTTGGCACTTACCTTGGTGCGGCTTATACATTTATCGACCAAAACATCTTTGGTGGTAAACTGCCTTTCAGCTTCAGCGATAAAACTTACGACCATGCTGCACTTAAGCCAGCAGCAGAATGCAAAAAGATCGACTACCCTAAGCCGGATAACAACATCACCTTTGACCGTCTTACTTCTGTATTCCTATCGAATACAAACCACGAAGAAGATCAAATGTGCCACTTAAAGCTTAAGGATGACTCTATCCCTCTTGGCCACAACCTGACTAAGTTTGATGAGCCTGCACAGCGTTATTGCCCAGCAGGTGTATATGAGATTGTAGAAGAAGATAACGGCGATAAGCGCTTCCAAATCAACTCTCAAAACTGTGTTCACTGTAAGACCTGTGATATCAAAGACCCTGCACAAAACATTACCTGGGTCACACCAGAAGGCGGCGGCGGTCCAAACTATCCGAATATGTAGATTCATATTCAAAGAAAAAGGCAGCCTAGGCTGCCTTTTTTATTTCCTTATGGGAAAGCGCTAACTAATGCAGCGACCCACCATCTGGCTGACCATCTTGAAGCGCAAGTTCTCTTCTTGCTCGCTCCATATCCAACTCATCAACGGGGCCACTCAAGTAATAAGGTAAGGTCGTCACACGCTGACTCAATTCTATCACTTTACTTTCAACCAAACGTTCAACTACTGAGTAAATAGTTTTCTCCAGGTTATCGGGAGGCGTCGAGTACTGAGCAGACAAGTGATCAATCAACTGCTGAAGGGTATGAAAGCCATCCGCTAACGAAACAACCAAACCTAGCCAGTCATCCAAAGGCGTTGTGTTGTCTATGTTTAAAATATCTACCAGAGCAACTCGCCCCTCTTTAGATGAGAAAGGTGCAATACGATAAAAAAACTGACTATTATCCATAAGTTCATATTCCAAGTAATCTTTGACGTATATTTAAACCTAATATCCACTTAACATATATACCCAATTTGAACCTTCACCTACCACCTCAGAACCTCAGTCTTCGAACACTGGTTCCTCAAACTCTTCAAACTCTTCAAACTCTTCAAACTCTTCAAACTCTTCAAACTCATAATGGTCTTTTTCATCCCTTTCATAATCAGATTACCGGCGACTCACCGTCCAAGAAATATAATAATCGATGGTATGGCAGAGCCTCTATACAGAGACTTATGGACAAAGGCTTCATGTTGGGCGCCAGCTATTACTTCAAGCAAGCATCTTCTATAACAAGAGAGCCGATCAGAAAGCTCGGATTGAGCACAACTTGGGTACCTAATCGAAAGCGCAGTTACAGCTTGCTCTCCGGATTTGGTTTGAGCGAATCCAGCTCAGACTGATCCCTGGGTATCCAAAGTAGCTTTAAGTTCTAAATTCAGTTGAGGTCCAAACAACTGAGCTCAACAAGGCAAAAATAAAAAACCCGCATAAGCGGGCTTTTGAATATCACATTAAGTTTGGCTTATTGCCAAATAATCTTCTGCTTACTGCCATACCATCCGTCTTGAGAAGGTGCGTAAACATCTTCGATTACATTACGCTTAATTTTCATTGTCGGCGTCAGGAACTCATTTTCAATCGTCCACTGCTGATTCACAACAACCATAAATTGCAGCGCCTCATGCGGGTCAACCGAAGCATTAACCTCTTTCATTAAGGCTTCCAATTCCGGCTCAACCTGCTTACGGAAAGACTCATCACCCTGCTTAGCAAAAGTTTCATCCGAAAGCATCAACAAAGCATAAGGCTGAGGCTGTTCAGCACCAGCAACACAGACCATCTCTAAAGAATCATGACCAACAATCTTGTTTTCAATTGGCGCTGGAGCAACATACTTACCTTTACTGGTCTTAAAGATTTCCTTAATACGACCAGTAATACGCAAGCGACCCATGCTATCAATTTCACCCTTATCACCAGTCAGCAAGAAGCCATCCTCGGTAAAGGTTTCTTTGGTCTTTTCTTCGTCTTTATAGTAGCCCATCATCGTAGCAGGGCTCTTGACCTCGATCTCACCAATTTCTGAAATACGCTGTTCAACACCCGGCATCGGCTCACCTACATAACCAACCTTTGAGCGGCCTGGCAATGAGATATGAGAATATGCAAAATTCTCAGACATACCGTAACCTTCTAGCAATTCCAGACCCAGGTTACGATACCAATTAATGATATCACCTGATAACGGCGCCGAACCACTTCCAGCAAAACGGCAGTATTCCAAGCCCAGAGCAGTCAATACTTTCTTCTTGACCAAACCAGACACAATTGGAATCTTAAGCAAACGATTTAGTTTCTTAGGAGGCATCTTCTTAAAGATACCTAGTTGGAACTTGGACCACAGGCGTGGAACAGAAATAAAGACCGTTGGTTTAGCACGACGCAAGTCGTCCAGGAAGGTATCCAAAGCATCAGCAAAAAATAACTGAGCACCTATATGGATAGAGGACTGCTCAACCGCAAAACGTTCAAACACGTGCGCCAGTGGCAAGTAAGATAACATTCTATCAGTAGGCTTTATATCCAAAGCTTGTGCAACACCGCTTGCTGCAATACCTAAGGCCTCAAATGACAACATAACGCCTTTTGGCTTGCCGGTTGAACCCGATGTATAAACAATCGTCGCTAACTCGTCAGCATCCCGAACAGTATCTTCTTGTATCGGAGCATGCTCAGCAACCAGGTTATCCCAGCTTGGGTAATCTGTTTTTGGACTTAGAGGATAAGAAACACAAGGTAAATCATCTGGCACACCAGGTTTCATCATTTCCCAGTCGTCCAGTTTACCAACAAATAACAACTGCGTTTCACTGTGCTCAAGGATATACTTAACCGTTTCAGCATTTAGCGTAGGGTAAAGAGGTACACATATATGACCCGCCATCCAGATCGCCAGATCACTCATGATCCAATGCGCACAGTTCTTCGAAAGAATACCGATTCGACTTTTTGGTGGTAAATCTAAAGATTTAATATAGCTAGCCATCCTTCTGGCCTCGCCAACTGCTCGGTTCCAGGTATATTCCTGAACCACGCCGTTACCCATTGGCTGAGTTAGATAAATATCATCCGCTTTTGCTTTTTCCCAGCGATATACCTGCTCAAGAGGCAGCTTTACTTTCTTCAAAGAGGTCATGGTGATGTCTGTAGCCCTATTGTATTTAGTTTAGAAATTCCGTCTTTCAACTTAGATTTATACCCGAAGCTGATCATAATAAAAGGTGTGAACAAAAATTAAAATAAAAAACTGTAAAACACCCGAAAAACTTAGTAATTTATGGCTCCTTTATGCAGATAGCCAATACTCACAACTACTCAGTAAACACATACGGAATGATCTGATTGTTTTTTGAGGTCTCATGAAAGCCGAAGTAACAGAAAACGACTCGGAGTCACGCTCCCATTCAATCAATAATAGTCAAAGCGTGCTATTCTGCAAGCAGTGCAAGCATGGCCACATGATACCCTCATCCGAAGAGGGCGACCCAGGAGCCCATAAAAGAACTTATTTATATATATAAGTCCAAGAAGCTTTTAATTGCGTCACGCACGTCACTGCCACTATCCCCTAGTAACAAGACATTCAAAACAATAGATACCACCATCACAACCGCAAGCAGTATCGTTAACCAATTCACTCGCTGATACTTTATTACTGTCTCTTTTTGAACAATTTCCGGGGCATCTTCTCGAGGAGATTCAATGACTTTCGTCTTTTCCTCCTCCTGAAGCGGCAAAAGCTCGGACAAGACAGACTCAACGCTTTGCGGTCTCTGTTCTCGGCGACGTGACAGCATGCGACCAACTATTTGCTGAATATCAACGGGTAATTTAATGAATATCTGGGTCTTAACCAGGTTGCCATCCTTAAATGCTGGAGGAACCCCCGTTAATGCATGATAAAAAATTGCGCCAAGCGAAAAAATATCAGATAACTCGTCCTTTCGATCATCAGCATCTCCATACCAGTTACCATCTCGCTCTTTGACACGATAATGCTCATCCAAACCAAAGTCTGTCAATTTAACCTGGAAATCTGAAGTCAACAAAACATTGCTAGGACGCAAATTGCCATGGCAAACCCTATTTTGATGCGCAAACGCCAAACCTCTACAAATTTGAACCGCCGTATTCAAAAACATCTGCATTCCCATAGGTTCAATCAAGCGGTCCTGCAGACTGCCACCCGAGACATATTCCATAACAACAATGAATACACTATCGTTCTTGGATGTTCCTAGAATATTAACCAGATTCGGATGCTTCAAACTGTGAAGCATTTTTGCCTCACGATACCCCGTAAAAGTAGAGGTACGCTTCTTAATTACCAGAAGCTTGTGAGAGGACTTATCTTCATACAAATAAACCGCGCCAAATTTGTCTTCCTGCATAACATCAAGTAAGCCAAATTTTTGCTGAATAGAGGCTAAGCCTTCTCCTGCCCGATTCACTTGTTCCTCAGCAATATGCTGACCTTTCATCGCCAAAAGCAACTGAGTCCGGACCTGCTCTACAGACTGAGGACGTTCAGCAGGGTCAACAGCAAGACACTGATGAATAAGGTTTTCAAGGGCTGGAGTTATATTGGCATCAATCTGAGCCATTGGAGGCGCATTGGGTAGTGGCAAGGTACTGGTGAATAATTCATACATCACCACTCCCAGCGAATAAACGTCACTCAAAGTAGAGGTAAAGGCGATGCCTTTGTGCTGCTCAGGAGCCATATAGGCTTCTGTTCCCATGATTAAGCGCGTTTCATCAGGGTTCATATCTTTATCGGCTTCAAAAAAAGAAGCGATACCGAAATCTAAAAGACGCGCAAAGCCCTCTCTATCGATGATGACATTTGCCGGTTTGATATCTCGATGAATAACATCAAATTTATGCGCATAGGCGATTCCTTTACACATTTGAATAGCGATATCGACTTTTTGGTTAAAATCAAACTTCCGCTCAGTAATCGCGTCCGCTAAGTTTATGCCCTCAACGAATTCCATCACGAATACAGGGCGCCCCTTGCTTGTCGTTCCACGATCGATAACATGTATTATGTTGGGGTGGTTCAAACGGGCGATAATTAAGCTTTCTCGCTTAAAACGCTTTATGACTGAGGGATTATCTGAAAGCGTTGCCGACAGAACTTTAATCGCAACTGGACGATTCAGCGACAACTGCATACCACGATATACCGTGGCCATGCCTCCTTCACCAATTTTGTCTTGGTACGCGTAACGACCCTCTTTCATATTGTTCTTCCGTCCTTAGAAACTAGATAAAGAAAATCAAAAACACTATTGCGAACAAGACCAAAGCCAACATCATCGACCTACCTTTGAGATGACGCAAATAAGCTCTTTTATCAAACGCGTGGCGGTAAGTACCTTCAAGCTTAGGCGGGACGATGCTTGCAGTTTTGTTTTTAGATTTAGAGTTAAAATCCGACGCCCGAATTTGACGGACATCTTCCTGAAACTGAATTAAAGAAAAGCTCACGTTATCTGGTGCGCCTGCCTCCAACACCAAATCTAATAGTGTCTCTCCAGCCTCATCCAAAGAAGGGCTATCACAAACTGTTTGAAAGATCGTACTTTCTTCCAATGGACCAGACAAACCGTCTGTACATAAAAGCAGGATATCACCTTCGTGCAATTCGCCTAAAACCTTGGGAATTTTTTCCAGATTCATCTGTCCCATCGCTTGAGTCAGCTCATGCTGCCCAGCATGAGTCCGAGATTCACCTTCAGAAATAATACCCTGTTGAAGTAACTCATTAGCAAGATTGTGGTCTGTGGATAATTGAGACAGACCCTCACTATCTATCAAATAGGCACGACTATCCCCAACCCAGGCTAGCTCAAATTGATGCCCATGAAACAGACTAACCACAACAGTGCTAGCCATTCCCTCCAATTCTTGCTGACTTCGTGCCGCAGATATCAGTGCAGAATTTGCATCTTCAACAGACTCTCGCAGCGACTTTCCCTGACGAATCCGTCGTTCAATTGTTTGAACGACTAATTGACTCGCGACATCACCATGCGCATTTCCGCCGACGCCATCAGCAACCACCCACAGGCCCAGAGTTTCATTGGCTACAACGCTATCTTCATTTCTTTCACGAACCAAGCCCTGATGGCATACGGAGGTTGATTTCAACATGATGGGTCAGTACACACCTTATTACTTTATGGATACCACACAGCCTCCGTAGTTATCCGAAGCTTATGGCATATATTTTTTGTTTTCCTTAGCTTCAGTATAGCCAGCTCACAAAGACTAAGCACCTGAAAATACTAAATTTCTATTTCGTATATTATTTTTTCAATCAGTTACATAAATCTTAAGGGGAAAATTCGAAGAGCTGGAACTTAAGACTATACTCAACATAACGTGGAAAATTTAATACTTATCACCAGTCAATAAACGAGTACAAGAGTTCTATGCTTAAGCTTCAGTTCAGGGATCGCCGAAGAGAGTCCGTATGGTTAGTTGATCAGAATTTTACGATCGGTAAAGCTGCGGACAACAGCCTAATGATAAACGAGAAAGATATTCTCGACCATCATATCCAAATTACCAACACACAAGAAAAACTGAGCCTAAATAATGTCTCGTCGAGCTCAAACGTGTTACTCAATGATAAGCCTGTCGCGACGAATACAAGCCTCAAAGCTGGAGACGTCATCACCATTGGCTCTATTGAACTGGAACTAATCGACCCAAAGTCTGTGAATGAACAGAGCAATGCAGGTTCCACGACAAACTACTCTGCGGGTTGGTCTATCTACTCTAGCGCAAGCTGGCTAGACCAAAGCCGTTTTGTCATCAATAAACGCGTCGTTATTGGTCGAGACCCAAGCTGCGACATAACGCTACCTCTGGAACACCTTTCCAGAAAGCACGTAGCATTAGAAGTTAAAAGTGGCCAGCTATACATGGAAGATCTCGACTCCTCCAACGGCACCTTTTTAAATGGTAGACAAGTAAAACAA
>NZ_LWEY01001634.1:0-1087 GCF_001634935.1 Oleiphilus sp. HI0043
TGAGAGGCAGAATACTCCGAATACTCAAAGTGACTCGTAAAGAACTCTATTCTGCGCCGAATCCCTGCAGGTACTGTGATATTGCGTATCGCTAGCGACATGTCTGAGATCTCATCTTCGGTGAAAATGATCTGAGGTGGAACCATATCTTCTGGCTTTACACCTTCTTCAATACGTAGAAGCAACTGATTCAGAAATCTAGGGTTAAATGACAAAGCTTGGACAACGACATCAATACGATCTTTTAAGGCTTCGATCACCTGGTAGGTTCCGCCACCCTGATCATCATTTGCAGTTAAATACCAGGCCGCATCAGGACATTCAAAGACCTGGTTGTAGAGTTCTGCGTAGTTGTCTCCCATCACAGTCAGCAAAGCGCTTTGCGTTCGTGTAGGGATACGGTTGTATTCATCGACTATTTTTACGCGCATTCCAAGCCATTTCCGCCACGATATGCGGATGTCTTCGATCGCTTCGGCCGAGGCCAGATCCGATGGCAAGGGATTACCCAGCAAATCAGCCACTGTCATCTGCGGATGGCCATGTTGCATGGCTCGTTTAACTTCTTTTGTCGTATAACCGCCCATGATACCCATCAAGATTGCACTAGCCGTTTTACCCCGGCCTGGTCCGCCAATGAAAAGGCATTTACTTTGAGTAGCGAACGTGAGGAGTGGCAATAAGATAAAGCTTGAGTAAGACTGTTCAGTTGGGAGGTTTAGCGTACTGTGACTGTCTCCCGCCCTAAACTGTTGCGGAGACTGATCATTATATTCGATATCATAGTGAGGACTGATTATCGCGTTATTAACGATCCAAAAGTAAGCCTGCCTAAGCTTTTCATCTAGTCCCGTGCTAGTTTCTTGAGCGTCACTTTCACCTGAACCAAAAGGCCCATCATACAAATCTGAAACATCGAAAGACTTAGCTTTGGAGTGTGCCTTTGGTTTGGTTGGTGAGGCCGATAAGCGGCCAAATAAATTGAATTTACTCATTAATAGTTCTCTTGATTCAAACAAGAATCAAATATCTAAATTATATTTTTCGTTATTAAGGTTCAGCTTGAACTATCCCAAGCCCGACAAAG
>NZ_LWEY01001635.1:0-969 GCF_001634935.1 Oleiphilus sp. HI0043
AACTTGTGCCATCAAACCAAAGTGGAATTCTTCAGCAATACCCGCTGATAGTAATATTTCCCCGGCTCGACTCTCCGCACTGTAGCCGTCCATCTCCGCAAATTGCGTTTCCAATTCAGCGACCTTCATGCCATCTTCTTCAGACATTTCAGGTAGGCTGTAGATACGATCACGCTCTTGTTTCACTTTCCACAGCTCAACATCACCCATGATCACTGCATCGACAACGCTGTACTCTTCGAAGGCAAACTGATCCTGGCTTAGTACACCGACCTTTTCACCTGGTGTTATAGAAACGTTACCGGACGTTGGTGTTAACTCACCACTCAGGATTTTCATAAAGGTTGATTTACCGCAACCATTAGCCCCGATTAAACCATAGCGATTACCGTTACCAAATTTAGCTGAAATGTTCTCGAACAAAGGTTCAGCACCAAACTGCATGGTGATATTAGCGGTAGAAATCAAGAGAGCGTCCTAGGTATTTGAAGGTGAGAGGCTCAGCTTGAATGTCTTTCAATCGGTTTTAGCAAAGAGTGACAGAAGCTTAAGCACAAAGGGGCGCGAACTATAAAGACTTGGGGCTAGAAAGTCGAGACAAATTGACTATAAAACATACAAGACTGTCGAAGTAAGCCTGGCCGTTACTCCTGTTCTGCATCCACACCATAATGTCTACGCATAAGGTAGGCATAAGCTGTAGTAAATGCGGCTTCTTGCATCACTTTCAGGCCTGTTTCTTCAAAAGGTACCGGGATAGGGTTTTTCTTAACAGCTGCTTTGATATCAACTGGGGTTATCAAGCGAACATCGACTCCATCAATCAGTTCAATTGCAGCCTCCATTTTGAAACCAATCGCACCACCGGCAAACTTACCTTTTGTCGGTCTCTCTCGAATAATTACGGTATCTATTTGATAGTCTGTCATCAGTTTGGCAAACGTAGCCTGAAAGTACTTTAGACTATGG
>NZ_LWEY01001636.1:0-1930 GCF_001634935.1 Oleiphilus sp. HI0043
CCATAATTCTCAGTTCTATTTGCGAATAGTCGGCTGCGATAAGCTTATAACCGTCGGGTGCAACAAAAGCCTGACGAATCTTTCGACCTTCGGTGCTTCGAATCGGAATATTCTGCAAGTTCGGATCACTAGAAGATAAACGCCCTGTCGCGGTGACAGCCTGATGATAAGAAGTATGAATTCTCCCTGTTCCCGGATTAATCAACTGCGGAAGTTTATCGGTATAAGTCGACTTGAGTTTTGCCAGACTACGGTGCTCAAGAATTAACTTAGGCAGCGGGTAGTCAAGTGCTAATTCCTGTAAGACCGGCTCGGCGGTTGAAGGTTGACCCTTGGGCGTCTTCTTGATGATCGGCAACCCTAGTTTCTCAAAGAATATCGCTTGCAACTGTTTTGGTGAACTTAAGTTGAACTCTTCACCCGCCAAGTCATAAGCTTCACGCTCTAGCTCAACAATTCGTTCGGCTAATTCCTGACTCTGCTGCCCTAGAATATGAGCGTCAACCACCGCACCTGTGCGTTCTATTTTTGACAGAATCGACAACAGAGGCTTATCTATTTCATGATAAACCTTCGCCAGCCCTTCAATCTTTTCTAATTGCGGATAGATTGCATGGTGAAGCGCCAAAGTAATCTCGGCATCTTCTGCGGCATAAGGCCCGGCTTGCTCTAGAGCTATTTGGTTGAAGGTAAGCTGTTTGGCTCCCTTCCCGGCGATATCTTCAAAGTGGATGGTTTTTCTGCCCAAGTACTTCTCGGCCAGAGTATCCATGTCGTGACGACTTCCCGTGGAGTTCAGCACATAAGATTCAATCATCGTATCGTGCGCAATACCTTGAAGCTCAATACCATGATTGGCCAATACACTTTTATCGTATTTCAGGTTTTGGCCAACTTTAAGCTGCTCACTACTCTCCAGAAGTGGCTTTAGTTGATCAAGTACCCAATCTTTATCTAACTGCTCGGGCGCATCCAAGTAATCATGACAAAAAGGCACATAAGCTGCTTCCTCTGCATTACAGGCGAAGGAAACACCTACCACCTCGGCTTCCATATAGTTGAGGCTGGTGGTCTCGGTATCAAAAGCAAATAAGTCCGCCGACTTAAGTTTGTTAAACCAAAGCGCAAACGCATCTTTGTCAAGAATAGTCTGGTAGTCGCAATTATGCTCAACTACCGGCTCTTCTGCTTGTTCCGCATCATCTCCCGCACTGTTCAAGGCTCTTTCTTGGGCAGTGACCCAAGACCGGAATTCATACTCGCTAAATAGTGCTAACAATCGTCGGTGGTCAGTTTCTTTGTGGCTGATATCCTCTAGCGCTTCCGGCAAATCTATTTCAGTTTTGATCGTTGCCAACTCATAAGACATCGGTAGAAACGATAAGCTATCACGCAGGTTCTCGCCAACTTTACCTTTCACCTCATCGGCACTATCAATAACACCCTGCATGCTACCATAAGCCGTTAACCACTTTACCGCCGTCTTCGGGCCACACTTCGGCACGCCGGGAATATTATCAACCGAATCGCCAACCAAAGCTAAGTAGTCAATGATCTGATCAGGGCGAACGCCGAACTTATCTTCGACGCCTTGAATATCCATTTTGGTATCGGTCATGGTATTGATCAGCGTCACATGCTCTGTCACTAACTGAGCCATATCCTTATCGCCAGTTGAGATCACCACATCGATCTTCTTTTGCGTTGCCTGATGCGCCAAGGCACCAATCACATCATCCGCTTCGACATCAGGAATGATGAGTAAAGGCAAACCCATTGCTTCAATGATCTCGTGAATCGGCGCGATCTGAGAACGTAAATCATCAGGCATCGGTGGACGATTCGCTTTATAGTCAGGGTAAATTTCATGACGAAAGTTCTTACCTTTAGCGTCAAAAACCACAATTACTTTAGAGCCTGGATAGTCGGT
>NZ_LWEY01001637.1:0-1137 GCF_001634935.1 Oleiphilus sp. HI0043
CAATTATATGGCTGTCGTATTGACGCTCGCCAACGGGGGCGAAAAAGCCATCGTTCTTTCGAATAATACAGCCAACCGGACAAACCTCTAACGACATGGCATAGTCGTTAATATCGGCATTGGTATCAGCAAGGCAGTCGCCATTCACACCAATACGTTTATGGATACCGCGACCCACGTATTCAAAGACATGCTTGTCGTCAACGTCTCGTGAGGCTCGAATACAACGGCCACAGAGTATGCAGCGGTTGTTATCTAATGCGATATCCGGGTGCGAAGCATCAACCGGGCGTGAGGGCTGTAAGTATGGGAAGTCTGATGCCTGAGACAAACCAAGGCGATAGGCGGTTGCTTGTAGTTCGCAGCGTCCACTAGCTTCGCAGATAGGACAGAGATGATTGCCTTCATGAAATAACATTCTGACCAAATCTTTGCGATAGCCTGTTACTTCCTGGCTTTCATTTTCAATAATTGCACCGTTTTCGATAGGTTGTGTGCAGGCGGCAACGACCCGGCCATTCATTTTGACAGAGCAAACTCGGCAGCTACCTTGGGGAACAAGGCCTTCAGAATCGCATAGCCGAGGAATGTAGATACCTTGTGCCTCACAGGCAGACATTATCGACTGCCCCTCAAGGGCTTCGACTTTCTTGCCGTCGATGGTAAAGCTAAGTCGCTTTTCTTCTTGGTTCATCATTTTTGCTCCCTGTCGTCATGGTCGTATCGCGGGTCAAAATAATCGATCGCCGTTTAGCGATAATACGCGATTCATTCAATGCACTTTGAATATCAAAACCTGCCTGACGACCATCCGGGTGGTCTTTTAGTAATGCCGCGTACACTAAAGGGAAGTTTTCAATTGTCGATAAAATAGGTTTAGGGGACGTATGCCCAAGCCCGCAGCGACTGGTTTGAATAATGGTATTGCCGAGGCTTTGCAAAGACTCCAGGTCCTTGCTCTCGCCCTGGCCGAGCATGATTTTCTCAAGCCCTTTCTTTAAAAACACATTACCGACTCTGCATGGCGTGCAGTAGCCACAGCTTTCTTCAATAAAGAAGTGCATAAAGTAATTGACGATATCGAGAATATTACGTTGCGCCGAGAAAATCATGATAGCCCCTGCTGTAGGTAAATCC
>NZ_LWEY01001638.1:0-982 GCF_001634935.1 Oleiphilus sp. HI0043
ACGATTGGCTTATAGCTACTCGGAGCACGAGTATGTGAACGATGAAGATTATGGCGATAACGAGCAAGCTGAGGCGCCTAACAGTTTGGCTAACTTACGTTTGAACTATTCTCCTCAAAAGGTGCAGGGTTTGACGACTTCATTGGAGCTTGAGCATATTGGTGAGTATTGGATGGATGACAATAACACTAAAAAATATGGCGGCTATACGGTTACACACTTAAAAGCACTATATAAAATTTCTGAACAGCTCAAATTGAGCGCTAAGATTAATAACCTGTCGAATAAAGTGTATGCGGAAAATGCCAGCTTCAGTTACGGCAAAGAGAAGTATACACCAGGGGCTCCGCGTCAGTTATTCGCAGGTATTGAGTATCGGTTTTAAGACATGATGACTAAAGAACGCTCAGGTATTTTTTTCATACTGTGCCTTTTGCTTGCACTCTTATTGACCTGCAACCAAGATGCAGAGGCAGCAAAAAAGCATGGAGCAATGAAAAACAGTTTGCTGCCTGAGTGTCAAGGTATGGCACTTCCATCTGTGCATTGTGGACGCGCTCCATCGTATGCCGAGGGTAAGGATAAAGTGTATGTGGTCTTCTCTCAGAATGGCCATATCTACTTATCTTCATCATCAGATGAAGGGCGCAGCTATACGCCTCCTATTGCTGTTAATCGGCGACCTGAAGCGATTTATGATGATGGCGAGAATAGGCCAAAGATCCTGTTGGGAAAACAACAAGAGATCTTTATCTCATGGACGCATAAGACGCCTGGGCGCTATTCGGGGGATGTGCGTTTTGCTCGTTCACTCGATGGCGGTCAAAATTTTTCTGAACCGATTACGATCAACAATGACAAAGCACTAATCGGTCATCGTTTTGATGCGATGCTGATGGATGGTACAGGGCGTTTATATTTATTCTGGATTGATAAACGAGATAAAAAAGCCGCTCGTGACAGGAATCAAGACTACTTAGGG
>NZ_LWEY01001639.1:0-1389 GCF_001634935.1 Oleiphilus sp. HI0043
AAGCGCTACATCAAAGACCCAGAGGAACGTTTGTCGCTGTTAAAGCGCGTTCACTCTGAAGCGAAACGAGCGGGCCTGGAACCCGAGTTAGTACTATCAGTGATCCATGTTGAAAGCGCATTTAAGCGCTTTGCTATCTCCAGAGTGGGTGCACAAGGACTCATGCAAGTTATGCCTTTTTGGAAGAATGAGATTGGTCGCCCGGACGACAACCTCACGACCGTTTCAACCAACCTCCGGTATGGCTGTACAATCCTGAAGCATTACCTGAATAAAGAGAAAGGCAACCTGATCAGAGCCCTTGCGCGATACAATGGCAGTTTAGGTAAAACTAAGTACCCTTCAAAGGTCTTACGTTTTTGGCAGGACTACTGGTTCGTAAAACATGTATAAGCCAGCATAAAGAAAGAAATAGAGTTCAAACTATGCAAGAAATTATCGTCGACCTTTCCATTGATAAAGAGGAATGGCTGCGAATCTATAGGGGTGAAGCCAATATCGTCTATGCAATCAGCAGAGATGGCCGATCCATTCAGTTTCCGGCCGCTATCCTGAGTAAATATGTGACACACCACGGCATTGAAGGGAGCTTTGTTATTTCTATCAATGACGCCGGAAAGTTCCAATCTATCATTAAACTTTAGACCCTACTTGAGACAACGCGATATGACACACAACACCACGAAAGCCACGCTACAAACGCATCAGGTCATTTCGCTAAAAGAAGCTGAACTGGTTTCTCACTTGAAGGCCATGTCACTTGAAGAACTTGAGTTTCATGCTCATGAAATTATGAAAGATATGGGTTCTGAGCAATCTCCTCAAGTCATGGCTAAAGTAATGAAGTCTTTGGAGAAACCCAAAGAAGGTTATTCAAAATTTGAAACAGTCCAAAAAACACTTGAAGATGAACTGCCCAACAAAGCTTATCTCAGCGATATCTATGCGCGCCTGGCCGCTATCGTGATGAGCATTATATCTCGTCGCTTCAAAGAGTTTTTGTAAACGGCTATAGGCGGCTAGCTACCAGGTTCAAACTCTGTTCGTCGCCGCCATGCCTTGATAATCACGATCAAAAACAGCAAGCCTCCGATGGTAGAGATCAAACCACCCAAGCCCATCATTCCCATCCCTATAATTTCAGGTAAACGATCTAAACCTTGAGCTGCTCCTGCAGTCTTACGTTGCACACCATAACCACCTGACCACGCGAGACCCAATATATGCATCAACTGGCCACCACCATAAACATAAGGTTGAATTGCCGCTAGGCGAGTATCTGGGGTACCTAAACCCAGCTTAGGCATGAGCAGATAAGCAATACCCATAAAGGAAAGCGTTACTCCGACAATCGAACCATGGTAATGCGCAGGTATAACTACATTCACA
>NZ_LWEY01001640.1:0-895 GCF_001634935.1 Oleiphilus sp. HI0043
TTCTTATATACAAATATGTCAAAACTGATGTTCTCAGGAGCCAAAGGTCATGCCTAAACCTGCCATTTCAAATGTTATGAATGAGTTTCTCGCGTTTCACGAGCTATTGGATGCGGCTTACTGGGAGGCGTCCTCACTCGAACACAAAGACATTATCTATGACATTATTAGCCAGTTTTCCCAGGAAATTGCCGAGCTTAATAAGCTCAGCATACAAGACCACCATTATCCCTATGAATTTATTACCGAAGGCATTCGACGTATCCCTCCGAAATTAACTAATTTGGAAGATCAGCTTCCTACCATTATCAAACGCACACAAACTATGGCTGATATGAGGGAAGCCTTATCCAATATAATCGCTATATTAGAGGGACAATCTGAAGTTTAGTGGCCTAGCTCAAGCGAACAATTACTTCGGCTTAAGCTCAACAATCTGGACTATCTGAGCCTGCTCGTCATCAGGGCCTGAGGGGATATGATTAACCCGCGTATCAAGCTCTGACATTTCAACTTGTGCTATTTGCTTCTCAGTAAAGTCGCAGGCGACACACTCTTTAAAGGTGCCTTCATCAGATGAATACGTCACTAACTTGTCCATCTCACCGCAACGAGGGCATACGGCACCTGCGATAAAGCGCTTGGTTATCTTCTGCGTCATACCTTGATTCCCGCCTGCTTAAGCAATGGCTCAACACTTGGCTTACGACCGCGGAAGCTGGTAAACATATCAATCGCTTCAATTGAACCACCTACTTCGAGCACTTTTTCTTTATAGTCTTTACCCGTTTGCACGTTAAAGACACCTTCTTCCTCAAAGCGGGAAAACGCATCTGCTGCTAAGACTTCTGCCCACTTATAACTGTAATAACCCGCCGAATAGCCACCAGCAAAT
>NZ_LWEY01001641.1:0-756 GCF_001634935.1 Oleiphilus sp. HI0043
GTCGATGACGCAGTGATCGTTGGGGAGTCAATTCATAGCCAGAATCAGGCAGGAAAATATGGTAGTGAAGGCGCGCTTGCTGGTGTCTATGACGTATATAAACCGATACTTTTTGCAGTCACTACAACCATTGTAGCCTTTTTGCCTTTACTGTTCTTACCAGGCCCCGAGGGTCAGTTAATGCAGGCGATACCTATTATAGTTATTTGTATTCTAGTGTTTTCGCTCTTGGAATCGATCTTTATTCTACCTGCGCACTTATCCCGTAAGGCATCAACATCAAGCGACGAAAAGAAAGACAGTCTGTTAAGTAAAATACAAAAGCAATTCAGCCAACACCTCGATAAATTAAACCAAGGTTTATATCAACCTTTATTAGTGATGGCTCTAAAACATAAAGAACTGGTTATCGTTAGTTTTAGCTTAATGTTTATCATCTTTATGGTCTTACTATCGACTGGTTGGATGAGAGTGGCGTTGGGCGTCGCGATTGATGCAGAGGTTGTTAATGCCTCAGTTGCTTTTCCGGAGGGCGCTTCACGCAAAAAAACTGAAGCTGCAGTGAATAAAATGTTGAAGGCAGCGGAAGATTTGCGTATTGAGCTAAACGAGTCTTCTTCGCCCAGTATTAGTGAACCTGTAATCTTGCACGTTTATTCGGTTATCGGCCCAACGCTTAAGATATCGAATCAGGAAAACAAACAAAACCTTGATCATACCGCCCAAGTAACGCTAGAACTGTCTGACTCAAAAACG
>NZ_LWEY01001642.1:0-1057 GCF_001634935.1 Oleiphilus sp. HI0043
CGCTGAGCTAATACGCTGCCCGCAGAACCAGCGCCAATGATGACGTAATCGAAAGTCAGTGAGTCCATGTGGTGTGCGCCTCTTATTATTATCAAATAAGCTCATCGTTTTGAGAACAAGCTTATCAATGTGGTCGTGTATTTGTTGAAGATAGTTTGAACGATAGGAAGGGGCTTGAAAAGGGAAATCTCACTTGTGAGCCTTGCTAGTAAGGGGGAGGTTCTTTAACTAGAAGAGGGTTTACAGCCTTAGGCTCTAAACCCAGAGTGGAATAACTGTTCGCAAGATAGTAATTATGCGGCTTGTTGTGGAGAAGGCGCTTCTGGTCTCTCAGGTACCAGTTCTTGGTATAGCTCGTCCAGTGCCTCGTTGAAATTACTTGCCAAAAAGCTGACCTTATCAGCAATCGATTCACAGCTAGTCAGGCTGATTGTTAGTGTATCGACATAGCTGGTGACCACAGCAGTTAGCGCCATGTTATCAACGATCGGTGCAACGCCTTCAAGAGATTTTAGCTCGGCGCCATTCAGAAACAAGGGAACCTTGGGGCCCGGTACATTGGTGATAATCAGGTTGAAAACGGGCTTTAGAATATTGGCTAGACGAAGGCGTGTATAAGCTTTCATGGTTAAGGAAGAAGACCACGAGGGAAGATGCTTCATGATTCGTTCAACCGCGACTTTATAGTTAAACTCTTTGGCTCTAAGGGCATTTTGATGAATCATGCCAAGTCGGGAGCTCGGGCTGTCGAGGTCTGTCGCGAGCGATATGAGCATTGGAGAGATTAGGTTCCCTCCTGAACTTTTTGGGCTTCCTTGTTCGTCCTTTTCTCGTTTTGATACGGGAATCATAGCGACTAAAGATTCTTCAGGAAGCTCATTGCTTGTTTCCAGGTTCTTTCGCAGAGCACCTGAGCAGATTGCTAATACAACATCATTGATTGTGCTGCCCGTGTAGGCCTTTCTAATTTCCTTTACTTTGTAGAGCGGTAGATGGGCGCTTGCAAAGAAATGCTTTTTACTGATTGCTTGATTGAACGGCGTTTCAGGTGCGGTGA
>NZ_LWEY01001643.1:0-738 GCF_001634935.1 Oleiphilus sp. HI0043
TGCCAAAGCTTTGTATCGTTCTTAAGCAACGATTCAAGTATGCGTTGGGAGTCACTCATTAATGCGCCTGATCCCAATTGTCACCTACTTCAGCCTCAACAATAAGCGGAACATCAAGATCTGCGGCAGACATCATATTTTCAATCAGTAAAGCTTTGACACCTTCAACCTGGCCCTCAGCGACTTCAACCACCAATTCATCATGCACCTGCATAATCATTTTTGCGTCAAGACCAGCACCTTCAAGTGCGGCATCGACCTTTATCATCGCCTTTTTGATAATATCTGCCGCCGTACCTTGCATTGGTGCATTAATCGCCGTCCGCTCTGCTGCTTGCTGAAGCATTTTATTTCGAGCATTTATCTCAGGAAGATATAAACGACGACCAAAAACGGTTTCGACATAACCATCATCATGTGCTTGAGCCCGGATTCTATCCATGTACTCAAGTACACCTGGGTAACGTTCGAAATAACGATCAATATATTGCGCTGCTTCTTTTCGAGATACATTGATTTGCTTCGCCAAACCAAATGCCGACATACCGTAAATCAAACCAAAGTTAATGGCTTTGGCTTTGCGGCGCTGATCAGCACTCACCTCTTCAACAGAAACATCGAAGACTTCTGCAGCAGTCGCACGGTGTACGTCTTCTCCTTGAGCAAATGCCTCCAACAAGCCCTTATCTTGAGACAAGTGCGCCATAATTCTCAGTTCTATTTGCGAATAGTCGGCTG
>NZ_LWEY01001644.1:0-39130 GCF_001634935.1 Oleiphilus sp. HI0043
ACCGGCTTATTATCGAAGTGCGGATCTTCCAGTGTTAAATCATGCTCTTCCAGAGCATCACCAATCACAGCGTAGGGGCAGCGTTCTCTAGCACAAATCGCCTCAAAGCGCTCCAAGTCTTGCGGCAACACAGCAATAACATAACGTTCTTGAGATTCGTTACACCAAATTTCGTGTGGCGCCATCCCAGGCTCATCGTTAGGGATCTTTCGCAAGTCGAATCGTCCACCGCGCCCGCCATCTTTCACAAGCTCCGGAAAAGCATTTGATAAACCACCCGCCCCTACGTCATGTATAAAGGCAATTGGGTTATTATCATCAAGCTGCCAGCAGCGGTCTATAACCTCCTGGCAACGACGTTCCATTTCAGGGTTTTCACGCTGTACAGAAGCAAAATCCAAGTCCTCATGACTAGCACCTGAATCCATCGAAGAGGCTGCACCGCCGCCAAGGCCGATCAGCATGGCCGGGCCACCCAATACAATTAGCTTTGCACCAACATCGATGTCACCTTTCAGTACATGGGACTCTTTAATATTTCCCATACCACCAGCAATCATAATAGGCTTGTGGTAACCCTTGATTTCCTGACCATTCGGGCCAGCAACTTCTTCTTCAAAGGTTCTAAAGTAGCCACACAAGTTCGGTCGACCAAACTCATTATTGAAGGCAGCACCACCTAGAGGACCGTCAAGCATGATGTTATAGGCAGAAGTCATTCGGTCAGGCTTGCCAAAATCTGTTTCCCATGGCTGTTCGAAACCAGGAATTCTTAGGTTCGATACCGTAAAACCTGTCAGACCAGCTTTAGGTTTTGCGCCTTTACCTGTAGCACCTTCATCACGAATCTCACCACCTGAACCTGTCGAGGCACCAGAGAATGGAGAAATAGCTGTCGGGTGGTTATGTGTTTCAACCTTCATGAGGATATGAATATCTTCCTCATGCGCCTGATACTCCTGAGTTTCAGGGTTCGGGTAGAAGCGCTTTCCTTTCGATCCGGCTATTACCGCAGCGTTATCAACATAAGCAGACAATACACCTTCAGAATTCAGCTCATTGGTATTACGAATCATCGAGAATAATGATTTTTGCTGAGCTTCACCGTCAATATCCCAAGATGCATTGAAGATCTTGTGACGACAATGCTCAGAGTTCGCCTGAGCAAACATCATTAGCTCTACGTCTGTCGGGTTACGCTTTAGCCCGCAGAAAGCTTTGGTTAAATACTCTATTTCGTCTGTAGCCAAAGCCAGACCAATACGCTTATTTGCTTCTTCAAGCGCACTCTCACCATATGACAGCACATCGACACTGCTCATAGGGCGCGGTTCAGAGTGTCTAAACAGCAACTCGGCACCCGCCGTTTCATGGAAGACAGCTTCAGTCATTCTGTCATAGAACTGCGAAGATAGCGTTTGGCGCTGTTCGAGCGTAAGCTTTTCAGCAGATCGAACATAATATGCGACACCGCGTTCAATTCGATTTACCTGATTCAAGCCACAAATATGCGCAATATCGGTCGCTTTACTAGACCAGGGTGAAATTGTTCCAGGCCGTGGAACAACCAAAAACAAAACGCCTTCCGCTGCCTCAGAGGGCACACTTGGACCATAGGTAAGCAGCTTATTCAAGATATTGAGTTCGCTAGGATTTAAGTCCTGCGACACATCAATAAAGTGCATAAATTCTGCATACACAGATTCGATTTCTGGAATAACTGCTTGGATGGTTTCAAGTAGTTTATGACTTCTAAAAGGAGAGAGAGCTGGAGCGCCTCGAAGTTCCAACATAATAAAGGCGTACCTCATCGAAGGAGCGTTGAAATAATGGAGGCGGTATTCTACTCGAAACTGGCGCGTCTGTTAACCAAGAATTGTATCTGAAGGTATAATGGCCGTAGTAATTGTGAATCCGGGGACCGTGACGGAGCTCAAACGGGTACATTTTGAAACAATGTTTACCACCCTCCAGGTTGACTCAGAGACCAGTTACTGAAAAGATTATACATAAAATTAGTGACATAAAGGAACAGCTCAGCACCGCTGAAGCGAGGCACTCCTGCCCCGGAACAAGGGAATGCATGCAGTAGCAGTCTGGTGATTAAAAGGTATTTATTTGTCCTATTCAAAAAGTTCTATTCAATCCAGTCTTCGACGGAGCCCAATTAAGCTTCGGTCTACTCACCAAGTATTACTTTATGGCAAAACGCTTGTCATTCTCTTACTTGCTTCGTTGCTCTGTGCTTGCGAAAAGCCCAGCACGATGGACAAAATCAATAAGCACAGCACATTACACATCATCACTCGCAACGCTCCAGCCGTTTATTATGAAGGCCGAGAGGGCCCCGCTGGCTTTGAATATGACCTTGCGAAAATGTTTGCCGAAGATGCGGGACTCAAACTGGATGTAAAAGTCGCGGCCACCCGCAGCCAGATTTTGTCAGCACTCGATAACGACTATACCAACATTGCGACCGCCAGCATGGTCGCCTCCGATACGCGCGCAGATCGATATAAATACTCCAGCTCTTACATGGAAACAACCCCCATCGTCGTCTATCGATACGGTAGTGTTAGACCGCGAGATATTAGCGATATTATTGACAAGCGTATCGCGGTAGTAAGTGACAGTTATCACGCAGAAGAATTAAACAACCTGCGTAATGAAAATCCCGACTTAATGAACGCCCTTCAATGGGAAGCTCTTGATGTTGAAACCATTGACCTGATGAAGATGGTACAAGACAAAGAAATTGATTACGCCATCATCACCTCAAACGAGCTAGATATTCACCAAGCTTATTACCCGCGAGTTAAAAAGGCCTTTGAAATTGGTGAAGCACAACAAATTAGCTGGTACTTTCCTGCCAGCACAGATCACACCTTAATTAACAAGGTAAACAACTTCTTATCCCGAATTGAAGAAGATGGCAGACTTATTAACCTTAAAGAGCGCTATTTTGGACACTTGGGACAACTCAATTACGTGGGCGCTCGCACCTTTATACGGCATATAAACAGCCGGCTGCCAAAGTACGAAGAAACTTTTAAAGAGTTTGCAGAAGAGCAAGACATCGACTGGCGCCTGATGGCCTCGATGGGCTACCAAGAATCTCACTGGCGACCTCGTGCAACTTCTCCAACCGGTGTTCGTGGACTAATGATGCTGACACGCATCACGGCAAAGGAAATGAACATTAAAAACAGATTAGATCCTGAGCAGAGTATCAAAGGTGGTGTTCGCTACTTCTCTAAAATTAGAGCCAGGATTCCGAAGCGCATAGCTGAACCAGACCGAAGCTGGCTTGCCTTAGCTGCCTACAACGTGGGCTACGGCCATCTTGATGACGCAAGGATTCTGACAGAGAAAGCCGGAAAAGACCCGGACAAATGGATGGACGTAAAAGAATTCTTACCACTTTTACAGAAGAAGAAATATTATAAACAGACTCGTTACGGCTACGCCCGTGGTAATGAGCCGGTCATATACGTGCAAAACATACGTCGCTACTATGATGTATTAAGTTGGATGACCCAACCGCAAACGAGCGAACAAGCCATTGCACAAACAGACTTTCAAGAAGGGCTAATTAAGACTATCGAATAAACATACCGATAGCCTTAAGATCCTACTCTGCTTCTCTATCTCTAAAGCCGATCAAGTAAAGTACAGCATCAAGGCCTAGGTTTGATATCGCATGACGAGCGGACTCTTTCACAAGAGGTTTAGCTCTAAACGCTACGCCCAATCCAGCTCGACTCAGCATTGGCAAGTCATTAGCACCATCTCCGACAGCAATAACCTGCTCACGCCCTATTTTTTCTTTCTTGGCTAATTCATCCAACAAAGCCGCTTTGCGCTGGCCGTCAACCACTTGGCCCGTCACGCACCCCGTTACTTTACCGTTTTTAATTTCCAACTCATTGGCATAAACATAATCAATACCAAGCTTATCCTGCAGCCCTTTAGCAAAGTATGTAAAACCGCCCGATAAAATAGCAGTCTTGTAACCCAGGCTTTTTAGCGTTGAGATCAACCTTTCTGCACCTTCAGTCATCTTAAGGCGCGCAGCTACTTTGCTTAGCACTTCTTCGCTCAAACCTTCCAATAAACCAACACGCCGAGCAAAGCTCTCAGTAAAATCAATCTCACCACGCATGGCTTGCTCGGTGATTTCAGATACCTGATCTCCGACACCCGCTTCTTTCGCCAGCTCATCGATCACTTCTGCTTCAATTAAGGTGGAATCCATATCAAAAACCACCAAACGACGATTACGGCGATAAATTGTGTCTTCCTGGAAGGCGATATCGACGTTAAGCTCACTGGCAATCTTTAAAAAGTCAGCTCTCAACGCCTCAGCATCCGGCACATTTCCGCGAACAGAGAACTCCAAACATGCCTGGCTCGACTGAGGATCGACATCCAAACCACGACGCCCGGACAGTCGGGTAATGTTGTCGATATTCAAATCATGCTCCGCAGTCACTTCAGAGACTTTAGCAATTTGCTCTGCAGTGATCAGGCGAGAAAGCAAGGTAACGATATAGCGCGCTTTACCCTTTCCTTCGACCCAATGCATATACTCTTCAGCACTCACAGCCTGAAAAGTAACTTGGAGGTTCAGCTCGTGCATACGGAACAAAAGCTCCTTCATCACTCCAGAAGAACTGCCTTCATTTGGCACTTCAACCAGAATCCCCCAGGTAAGGTGATCATGAATAACAGCTTGGCCAATATCCAGAATATTCAATTCATATTGCGCCATAATACCTGTAATTTCAGAGGTTAAGCCGGACTTATCACGCCCTGAAACATTAATCAGAATAATTTCACTCAATTACTTCACCTTTTGCCTGCTTAGGCTCATTTTTTACAACTTCCATGCGATCAACTTTCTGCAGCCCTCTAGGAAGCTTATGCCCTCGCCTGCCACGTTCTCCGACATAATGCGTTAAGTCTGAGAATTTTAACTTCAAGTGACGCTTGCCTGAATGAATCACTAAATGATCATCTTCAGCAAAAATTGCCACGGACACCAACCACTCCTCACCACTTTGAACTCGAGCAGAAGGAATACTGATTATTTTGTTACCCTTTCCCTTCGCCAGTTCTGGCAGATCCTTCACGGGAAAGACCAACATCCGCCCTTCGTTACTCACTGCTGCGATATAATTGCCCTCAACAGTACCTAGCATTTGAGGCGACATAACTTCCGCCCCTTTAGGTAAGGACAAAGCAGCCTTACCGGCTTTATTCTTGCTCTGCAAGTTAGAAATATTGCTAATAAAGCCGTAGCCAGCACTGCTCATCATCAATAGTTTCTGATCTGGTTCACCAAGCACGACCGCTTTAAACGTTGCGCCCGAAGGCGGGTTGATCTTACCGGTCAAGGGCTCTCCCTGGCCTCTTGCTGACGGCAAGCTATGTGTCGGCACGGTATAAGAGCGCCCGGTAGAATCAATAAACACGACACCTTGATGACTCTTACCTTTGGCCGATAAAGCGTAGCCATCACCCGACTTATAATTCAGCCCTGCCGGATCAATATCATGACCTTTAGCCGATCTCACCCAACCTTTCTCTGACAAGACAACCGTCACGGGTTCAGATGAAATCAAATCAGCTTCTGAGAAAGCTTTTGCTTCTTGCCGCTCAACGATTGGGGAGCGACGATCATCGCCGTATTTTTCTGCATCCGCCAATAATTCTTCTTTAATCAAGGCCTTCATCAAAGCTGAAGAACCTAGGATTTTCTTCAATTCTTTACGTTCTTTTTCAAGTTCTTCCTGCTCGGCACGAATCTTCATTTCTTCAAGTCGAGCGAGCTGTCTCAACTTGGTATCCAGAATATAGTCTGCCTGAACTTCAGTCAGATTAAAGCGAGCCATTAACACAGCTTTTGGCTCATCTTCTGTTCGAATGATATGGATTACTTCATCGATATTCAGGAAGGCGACCAATAGCCCATCCAAGAGGTGTAGTCGCTTCTCGACTTTATCGAGCCTAAATTTAAGTCTACGCGTTACGGTATCTGTTCGATAACTAAGCCACTCAGTTAAAATAACCTTCAGGCCTTTCACTGCCGGGCGGCCATCGATACCAATCATATTCAAGTTAACACGATAGGTTTTTTCCAAATCGGTGCTTGAATAAAGGTGACCCATTAAAGATTCAATATCAACGCGGTTAGAACGTGGAACAATTACTAAACGGGTTGGGTTTTCATGGTCAGACTCATCTCGTAAGTCGGCAACCATTGGCAGCTTCTTCGCCTGCATTTGCGAAGCGATCTGCTCCAGTACTTTAGCCCCGGAAGTCTGGTGCGGTAATTCACTTACCACAATATCGCCGTTTTCCTTGTGGTAAATTCCACGCATACGAATCGAGCCTCTGCCCGTTTCGTAGATATTCAATAACTCAGTACGAGGCGTCACGATCTCGGCACCAGTAGGATAATCCGGCCCCAGAACATTCTCAGCAAGCTGCTCATTGCTGACACTGCTGTCATCAAGTAAGCGAATACAAGCACTCGCCACTTCCCTAAGGTTATGTGGTGGAATATCAGTTGCCATACCCACGGCAATACCCGTGGTACCGTTTAATAGCAAATTAGGTAAGCGTGCTGGCAGAGTTTTAGGTTCATCCATGGTGCCATCAAAGTTTGGCGCCCACTCTACGGTGCCCTGACCTAACTCAGCTAAAAGTGTATCTGCGTAAGGAGCCAGCCTTGACTCGGTATATCGCATCGCAGCAAAAGACTTCGGGTCATCCGGAGAACCCCAGTTTCCTTGTCCGTCAATAAGGGGGTAGCGATAACTGAAGGGCTGCGCCATCAAGACCATTGCCTCGTAACAAGCACTGTCTCCATGAGGGTGAAACTTACCCAAGACATCACCCACCGTACGAGCAGACTTTTTGTACTTGGCTGTCGCCTTCAAGCCCAATTCGGACATAGCGTAAACGATTCTACGCTGGACAGGCTTCAAGCCGTCCCCAACATGTGGCAATGCACGATCAAGAATGACGTACATTGAGTAGTCTAAATAAGCTTTCTCGGTGTATTCACGAAGCGAAACCTGTTCAACTCCGTCTTCAAAAGACATAATTTCGTTGGTCATGGTTACCTTTTTTAATTAAGGACTCTATAAAAAGCGGCCAGTTTTATAATGAGCGAAAGTGTCCCACATTAAGTCTAAAAATTCGAGCGAAAGTATCAATCTCATGTTAAGATATTTCACTATATCAACCGCACTCTAATTCGAACTGCGGCATGACACAAACAATAACTGTAATTTAAGTATCTGTGCGTGACTCAACTGGCTTACAATCGGGCCTGATTGCACAGAAACCAAGCTCAGGTAACTCAATGACGTCTAGCGCCACAGTCAGCTCCAACTCTAACGATCAGGCGACACCTGAATCTACCGCTTCTACCACTCGCTCATCTGGCAACTGCCTAAAGCTTAAAGGCTCTTTACTGCCGATGACCGTTCTGGAATTGGCCTACTATGACGAAGCTCAAATTCAGCAAGAGCTTTCAGCAAAGACAACACAAGCCCCTGGCTTTTTCGAGAACCTCCCTGTCATCATTGACATCGAACAGCTTACTGAAGAAGACAGTGTTCCTTTTGACAAACTGATCAACCAATGTCGTGAGTTTTCGATTAAAGCAGTGGCAGTTAGGGGCGGTTTAGAGAAGCACCAGCAAGCTGCAAAAGAGGCAGGCTTAGGGCTACTGGCAAAACAGAAAGAAAGACAGGCAGAGCCAGCACCAGAAAAGCCAGAGGCTAAGGTAAAAGAGGTCGTACATACAGAAGTTGAAACAGTCGAAGTGGTTAAAACTGTCGTTCAACAAGCACCTCAGCAAAGCAAAATCATTCACACCCCTATCCGTTCAGGCCAGCAAGTTTATGCTGCCGATGGAGATTTGATCATACTTGCGCCGGTTAGCGCCGGTGCAGAGATCTTGGCTGATGGTAATATTCACGTATATGGCGCACTGCGCGGTCGCGCCTTAGCAGGGGTAAAGGGCAATACGAATGCTCGAATTTTCTGCCACAGCCTTGAAGCAGAACTGGTTTCTGTTGCCGGGCAATACAAAATCAGCGAAGATATCGATAAAGCAGCACTAAAAAAACCAACTCAAGTCTATTTAAGCAACGAGACACTAAGCTTTAAAGAACTTGAAATATAACGAAAACGGATCTGGATTACAGCACTTACAAAGGACTTCCGAATACAAATAACAAAGCTGTACCGTAACCTTTTAACGACACACAATTAGTAAGACGGGATATAAAATTGGCTAAGACGATTGTCATAACTTCTGGAAAAGGCGGCGTAGGTAAAACCACCACTAGCGCGTCCATATCAACAGGTCTGGCCCTTAAGGGCAAAAAAACAGTAGTCATTGATTTTGATGTAGGTCTACGAAATCTGGACTTAATTATGAACTGTGAACGACGCGTCGTTTACGATTTCGTAAATGTCATCAATGGCGAAGCGACACTTAACCAAGCACTTATCAAGGATAAGCAGGTTGAAAATCTGTACATCCTGCCAGCGTCTCAGACTCGTGATAAAGATGCCCTATCCGAAGATGGTGTTGAAAAAGTTCTATCTGAACTTGCCAAGACTTTCGACTTCATTATCTGTGACTCACCTGCCGGTATTGAACACGGCGCACAGATGGCTCTGTATTTTGCCGATGAAGCGATTATCGTCACAAACCCTGAAGTATCTTCAGTCAGGGATTCTGACCGAATCCTTGGTATCCTGAACAGTAAATCTCGACGTGCCGAGCAAGGACTAGAACCCGTCAAAGAGCACCTGCTACTAACTCGCTATAACCCAGAGCGAGTCGATAGAGGCGAAATGCTTAATGTAGAAGATGTAAAAGATATTCTGGCCGTGAAACTACTAGGCGTTATACCTGAGTCTCAGGCAGTACTATCCTCTTCAAACCAAGGGGTTCCTGTTATTCACGACCAAGAAAGCAATGCCGGACAAGCCTACTCGGATGCTGTAGAGAGACTGCTAGGTAACGAGCTGCCTCATCGCTTCTTGCAAACAGAGAAAAAGGGCTTCTTTAAACGTATGTTTAAGGGGTCTACAACAGCATGAGTTTTTTCGATTACTTTAAAAGCAGCAAAAAGAACACTGCATCAATCGCTAAAGAACGTTTACAAATCATCGTCGCACATGAACGAGGTAAACGTGAACAACCTGATTATTTACCTCAGCTCCAACAAGAGATTCTCGAGGTGATAAGAAAATATGTACCTGTCGATCAAGAACAAGTTCAGGTACAGCTAGATAAAAACGATGATTGCTCAATTCTGGAACTAAACGTTACACTTCCAGAAGATTAAGACCAAGACCTCTTCGGAGGTCTTTTTTTTAAGTTACTACTGTAGAATTTAAGTAAAGGAATGACCCCATAGCATGAACACTGGCAACACCACTTCAGGAAAGCTAAATAAACTCTACGCTCGCGACATTATGACTCCACACGTCAAATCTGTCCCACAATCCTGGACCATGCAGCAATTTTCTGCCTTCTTATCTGATAACAATATCTCTGGCAGCCCCGTTGCTAATCAAGAAGGGCAGCTTATTGGCATTGCTACACTTAAAGATATTGCCGACTTCCACTTAAATTCTGTTGATAGCTCTTATGAGGAACAGCTCAGCGAAGAAGAGAAGCTCGAAGCAAGACGCTTACGTATGATGATTTTTGAAGGCATGGCCAAACTTCCAGTAGAAGTAGGCGATATTATGACCCCAATAATTTTCTCCGTCGACGAGGAAACAGCCATTGTCGACGTCGCTAAACTAATGATGGAGGAGCATTTACACCGCGTTTTTGTCAAAAAAGGTGAAGACCTGAGCGGTATCATTACTACTTATGATCTACTCAAAGTCATCGTCGATGAAGCTGCTAGCTAAATACGCTTAGCTCTAATTGATGGCATCACACTTGATGGCACAATCTGGTCAGTTAACTATCAACCCTAAGTTGCATAAGTCAGAGGTTTTTGTATGGTAAAAAGTAAGTTAAAACACAACAAGAAGCTTTATGTACTCGATACCAATGTACTAATCCACGAACCAGAGTCTATTTACAAGTTTGATGAACACGCAGTGTTTATTCCTCTTCGAGTATTAGAAGAACTCGATGGTCACAAACGAGGCAAAAATGAAATTGCCCGCAACGCTCGGCAGGCTCACCGTTATCTTGACGAGCTATTATCCAACATAGAAATAGACCAGCTCGATAAAGGCATCAGCCTTGACTCCTGCACCTTATATCCGGCTACTAATCACGAGGGCAAGCTATTCTTCCAAACCTTCGAAAAGGAACGTGCGCCGGTTGCAGACAACGAAATCATTGCTGTCACCCGACAACTGAGCGAAAACTACGCTAATAGTGACGTAGCAGTAGTTCTAGTTACTAAAGATATTAATATGCGCATTAAGGCCAGCGTTCATGGCCTGATTTCAGAAGACTACCGAAATGACCAAGTAGCCAATGTCGGTGACGAATTACTCTTTAGTGGCCAAGTCGAAATTACCGATGAAATGTGGGAAGCGCCTGGTATAGATATCAAAATTGACCGAGAGGATTCTCAGGAATTTGGCACGCTTATCACCTATCACATTACTGCTCCCTGGGTTCGCAACTGGAGCATCAATACTCACATATATTCAGACTCCAGCAGTAATCAAACTTTCCGCGGCCAATTGAGACAAGTTGTCGATCAGACGGCTACGATTGAGTTATTACCCGATTTTGAATCTCAATATCATTGCTGGGGAATTCAAGCTAAAAACAAAGAACAGAATTTTGCTTTGGCAGCACTCACTGATCCTGAAATTGATTTCGTCACCATCGCCGGAGAAGCCGGGACAGGTAAAACTCTGTTAACCCTAGCTGCGGCACTACACCAGGTGTACGAAGATAAGTTTTATGATGAAATCATTGTCACTCGGGCCACGGTTCCAATGGGTGAAGATATCGGCTTCTTACCCGGCGAAGAAGAAGATAAAATCGGCCCTTGGATGGGCGCGATCACCGATGCTTTGGAAACATTGAGCGCCAACCCCAACGGCACCGATTTCGAAAGGAAGTCGAGTGTTGAATTCTTAAAAAGCCGCGTAAAAATAAAAAGCTCCGGTTTTATGAGAGGCCGAAGTTTCTCCGACAAGATCTTCATTATTGATGAAGCCCAGAACCTGACCTCTGCACAAATGCACGGTCTCATATCACGAGCTGGTCCAGGCACTAAGGTCATTGCGATTGGCAACCTAAAGCAAATTGATACACCCTATCTATCGGCCTCAACGAGTGGCTTCAGCTTTGCAATGGACCGCATGCGAAACTGGGAACACTATGCTCACATCACACTACAAAGCGTTGAACGCTCCCGTCTTGCAGACTACGTTGCTGCCAATTTTTCTGACTAAACAGGCATAAAAGTCTATAGGGTAAGCCTAAGTGCTTGCCCTATATTTATTGCCAAAAATGCCAATACTCTGTCCTCTACTGTCATGGTCTTCTTACCATTCCCGATAAATAATGATCAAGTAAAAACAGGTCGGCCCTCTCTTCTCAGATAATGGTCAGATAAAGTGTCTGTTGTACTTTGTCCGCAGGACGCAAAATAAAAATAATATACATATCGAAAGGTCCTAACTATGTTTAAAACTAAGAAATCTATACTTTCCACCTGCGCGCTTTCTTTATCTCTATTATGGGGATCAGGGCAAGCGATGGCTGCCGACAACTGCTATATAATGGTTCACGGGCACGGAACCCAAGGCGACATCAAAATCAATGCCCTCGACTCTTGGCGAACATCCCACTTCAGCAACTATAACGGTGCTGACTTTATGGATGACTTGCTGAGCTCTGGCGACAATTATGCCATTGTTGGTTACGACTCAACCGACGAAAGCGGCTACCCTTACTGGAGAAACGAAACCTCTGGCGAAATTGCTCGACAGATCATTTCTATCAAGCAAGGTAACGGAGACGGCCTCAATCACCCTCAAGCTGGCACTCAATGCTCGGCCAATGACGACTTTTGGGTTGTATCGCATAGTCAGGGCGCTCAGCAGATGATGTTTATCGCCGGTAATGCGGTCTCAGGCGCACCCAACTACAATACGGCTTACACAAGCTCTGGTTCCGTTAGTGTTGATTATGCATCCGCCATGAACGACATTCTCGGGATTTTCACGCTTGGCGGCGCAATAACCGGAACCGAAGGTGCTGACCGAGTTTGTAACGGCAACTGGTTAGATGCACTTATAAACGCGGCATTCTTAGGTAAAGACTGCAACCCAAGTGTACAATGGCTTCAAACAAACGATTCTTACACTGTTAAGAATTATATTGGTTCCAACCTAGCTGCTCCGGTTTATGTTATGGGCGGTTACAAGAGCTTCCCTGGTATTGAAGGCGCATCTGCGGCTATGCTTAATGGCGAAGATGATGGTTATATCAACCTGGCATCGCAAATGAGCTGTGAAGGTTCCGGTAAGCGCAATATTTGGGACGACCTGAATACCTACAAAACATTCTTTGGTATTGCCTACGGCAGCCCGACCTTCAAGTGTAATAACAGCAATAAAGGCACACCGCGCACCTATAATATGGCGAGTGTTTATACCGACCACGATGCAGAACGAAACGGAGGCATAAACTCTCCAAGCTACACCTCCATCGAAAACGGCCTATCTTGCGGCAATGGACGCAACATGGCCGGCCGCATAGACTCTTGTACTGCAAACTAAGATAAGCAAAATCAAGAGATAGACTGAACCCTGGAACTACACGGCTAGTTCCAGGGTTACCCTCCAAGTCACCAAGCGCCTAAACTAAGAGTTAACCAAAATGCAGAAACACAAAACAATAACAATCTCACTTGTTTCAATTCTTTCAATTGGCGGGCTTCTATGGCTCAACAGCTCAAACACAGACACGCCCGAGCTTGCTGTCGTTAGTAAGACCTCTGCTGATCAGGCTCAGCAAAAAACTGAAAATAATAATGTCATAGCAAAAATACCATCCAAACTACCAAGCACCGACATCAATGAAACCGAAGATCAGGAAGAAGTTCTCGAGCAGCAAGCGCCCTTGAGCCCCATCGACAGAATTAAAGCTATCCAGCAAAAAACTGCACTACATGAAGCAATCATTGATGATCACAATCGCTTTACCCGCTACCCAGACTATAACCAAAAAATCAGCTCAGCTGAGCAAGACCCCACCGAGAAGCGCTACGCAATTGATGAACGGACCAGCCTTGATGAAGAGACTCATACTGCACTAACAATCTGGAGCGATAAGAAATACTATCTTCATGGAGACATAGCAACCATCTATGCAAGCCTTCAGGACGCGAACCAAGCACCAATTCCAAGCCAGTTTCTGGGCCAACTAATCTACAATGAAAGCTCGAACCTGCAACAGTTTGAGTTCACTGACGAAAATCAGGACGGCATTTACGAATATCGAATTGATATTGATGCAGAAAAAATTGCTGGTTTATATAAAGTACTAATCGTTAACAAAACCAACAAACTTGCAGACGCTATTACTTTCACTCTTTCAGAACCGGCTCTAGAGCTGACCGGAAACTTTCGAGATAAGCTCAATGCGCAAGGGAATTTATTAATAGAGACCGAAATTAGCGTCAGCAGCAAAAACCGTTTTTACTTTCAAGCCTCGCTCTATAGCGCCAGTAATACACCTATTGGCACAACCCAACATTCAGGTGAGCTTGCACCTGGCAAGCATTGGATACCTTTGGAGTTCGATGGCTTAATGATTCATGACGCTCAGGAAGAAGGCCCTTTCTTGCTGAAAAACCTGTCACTCGCAAAAGTAGCCTTACCTATCCAACTAGCGCCCTTAGCTCACCCTGAATTCTATACAAGAGATTATAGTTTGAGCCAGTTTCGATCAACACAGTATGCCGCAAGCCAATAAAGCAGCAATTTATCTAATGAAGTGGATCACTGATAACGTTTTAGAATTCGATCAAGCTCACCGGTTCTGACGAGGTTTTCAATAAGCATATCGAGTGTTTTTGGCGCAATCTTATTTTTAATTTGTTTTGAATAGGCGCAATGAAGTTTATATTCGTCTGCAGGCAGCTTGGCCAATACAAGCTGCTCATTCAATTTTCTTTCTCGAAGTTGATACTTGAGCAAAATCCCGAAATCAATCAGCACATCTAGCCTTTTCAATTGCAGCAAGTGAATCCCATGCTCCAAGCCCTTCAGCTTGATTGTCGCTACGTCTCCAGACTTAATCAGGCTCATCACTTCAGGGTGATAAACATAACCGTTATAGATTCCTAGAGTTGTTCCTTTAAGGTCATTGTATGAATGAAGCTTCAAGCTAAGTTCTGGACGAACAAGAAATCTGTCTGCCCCATCAAATAAAACAGGGGACCAATGATAGGAAGAAGGTAATTCCTTCCAAATAGGGCTCGTCAAACAATCCACATCGATGTCACCTGACTGCAATTGTTGCTCAATTCGCAAGACTGGAAGTTTCACAAACTCGGCTTGCAATCCCGCTTCGGAAGAAATCTGGTCGGCCAGATCTTTGATAATGCCAGAATGGACTACACCATCATGTTCAATAACAAAAGGTGGCTTCGCATCATCCCAATAACTGAACTTAAGAGTCTCTGCGCTAACGTTCCCTACTGAAAAAAGCAATACCAGCAAGCCTAGCTTCGATGTAATCTCTCTCATCACTCCACTCCTCCGTATACTTTCATTATTGGAAGGAAATAGTAATTAAGCAATATCTTTCACTAAAAATACCAAATTGATCTAGCTTTACTTGAGTCGAATCAAGAGTCCGTTTTACTTATTTACCACAGACCTGACAGCCTGAGTCTTTCTTCAGTTTCAACGTCCGCCACTCCATCGAAGTAGCATCCAGCATCATTAAGCGCCCTTTTAAAGAACATCCTAGGCCACTCAGTACCTTAATAGCCTCCATTGCCTGCATGCTCCCTATAATGCCAACCAACGGCGCCATAACACCTGACGTTGAGCAGGTAAGCTGCTCGTCATCCCCTTCAGCATACAAACACTGATAACACGGTGCTTCATCGTCACGCATATCGAAAACACTTACCTGCCCTTCCATTCGAATCGCGGCACCAGACACTAGAGGCTTTGCTTCTTCGACACATGCTCTATTGACCGAGAATCGAGTTGTGAATGTGTCGCTGCAGTCCAAAACCAAGTCAACTCTGGCGACAGCAGACCGTAACCCCTCCTCATCCAGACGTTTGGCAAGTACCTTCACTTCAACATGAGGGTTTATATTGCCAAGCATTTCAGCCGCGGAGTCTACTTTCATTTTTCCTAACGAGCTTTCGCCATGTAGAATTTGGCGCTGCAAGTTGGAAACATCAACATGGTCATCATCAACGATAGTTATGCAGCCAACACCTGCTGCTGCAAGATACATCGCAACCGGGCTACCCAAGCCACCCGCACCAATAATAAGTACTTTTGCATTCTTGAGCGCCAACTGCCCCGCAACATCGAATTTAGGCAACATGATCTGCCGGCTATATCGCAATAACTCCGGATCACTTAACTCTTGATAAACTTCGCGACTTTGCTGCTCGCTCACAATTCACCTCTATACAGATATAAAACTAGTCTTACCCAGTCCATTGGCCCTGGGTAACACGATCGTTACCGCCATAATCTTTACTTGTCTCGACCTGCTGATAACCCGCTTTTTTCAGTACTGACCTAACAAGCTCTGCCTGGTCATAGCCATGTTCAAAAAGTAGCCAGCCACCTGCTTCGAGAAACTCACGCGCATCATGCGTAATCTTTTTGATATCGGCCATCCCCTGATCTTCAGCAATCAGAGCAGAAGCAGGCTCAAATCGAACATCCCCTTCACGCAGGTGCTTATCTTTGGCATCGATATAGGGAGGATTACTAACAATCAGAGAAAAACGCTGCTCCCGGAATGCGGAAAACCAATCGCTGCAGAAGAACTCAACATGAGGAAGGCTATTCAAGTTTGCGTTTTGCCTTGCTAGCTCAATGACCTTTGGAAAACGGTCAACACCATTGACCTGCCATGCTGGGCGCTCACTAGCTAATGCCAAGGCTATCGCCCCCGTGCCCGTTCCGAGATCAAGTACTGAAATGGCGGACTTATCCAACGGCAAATTCAAAGCCCTTTCAACAAGCACTTCGGTATCAGGCCTTGGAATGAGAGTATGCTCATTAACCTTTAAATTTAGAGTCCAAAAATCTCGCTGACCAATTAGGTGGGCAATAGGACGCCCTTTTTGGCGTTGTGAAACAAGAGAAAGAAAGTGCTCGGTTTGGTCTTGATCCAGACTTTTATCAGGCCAGGTCCGTAAATAAGCACGCTCGCAATCGAGCACGTGACATAAGAGCAGCTCAACATCCAAAGATGCCGAACTGCTTGTCAATTCGAGGGATTTTGCCATCGCCTCTGAAATAGTCAGTTGATGGCTCATATCAAACTCCAATAAGCTATATCTACTTATTACTCACCCATAGAAGTGAGTAATTCAGCCTGATGCTCTTGCAATAAAGGCTGTAACACCTGGTCCAAATCACCTTCCATAACTTCAGCTAGCTTATAGAGCGTCAAATTAATTCGATGATCAGTCATGCGACCTTGAGGAAAGTTATAGGTTCTGATTCGCTCAGAACGGTCACCACTACCTACGAGACTTTTTCGTTGATCTGATTGTTCTTGAGCATGCGCTTCCTGTTCAGCCGTCAGTAGCCTCGATTGCAACAAAGATAGAGCGCGAGCCTTATTCTTATGCTGTGATCGTTCGTCCTGACACTCAACTACCACACCTGTTGGCAAGTGGGTAATACGAATAGCCGAATCCGTTTTGTTGACGTGCTGACCACCGGCGCCCGAAGCCCGGAAGGTATCGATACGCAAGTCAGCCTTATTGATTTCGATCTCATCCACAGCATCAATTTCCGGCATCACAGCCACCGTACAAGCCGAAGTATGAACCCTGCCTTGCGATTCGGTTTCTGGAACACGTTGTACACGATGAGCTCCTGACTCAAACTTCAGGCTCCCATATACACCCTCACCGACAAGCCGTGTAATCACTTCTTTATAACCACCGTGCTCACCCAGGTTTTCGCTAACCACTTCAACCTTCCAGCCTTTCTTCTCAGCATAACGAGAATACATGCGAAATAAATCCCCAGAGAAAATTGCCGCCTCATCACCACCGGTTCCCGCTCGAATTTCCAAGAAAACGTTATTCTTGTCATTCGGATCTTTAGGTAACAAGAGAGTCTGCAACTCCTTATCAAGAGTTTCCAAAGAAGACTTTGCCTCTTTCAGCTCTTCTTGAGCCATCTCGCGCATATCGGCATCACCATCATTCATCAGCATGTTGGCTTCTTCGATGTCGTCCTGAGCTTGTCTGTAGCTAGCGTAACATTTCACAACCGGCTCAATTTCAGCATACTCTTTTGAAAAGTCGCGAAATTTATTCTGGTCTGTGATCACATCAGGGTCGCTCATAAGAGCTGCTAATTCTTCGTAACGTTCAGAAATACTGTCTAAACGAAGCAATAAGGATTCTTTCATGGAATAGTAACCAGCTAGATGACCTTAACTTAACTATAAAGCCTGAAGAACAAACGCTTTTGATAAAGTAAGGTCACAAAAATTCAATATGTAGGAAATTGCGCGGCATTTTAGCAAAAATAGCGGCGCGAAACAAAAGCTAGCTCTTGTAGAAAGATTTAGAACATCTCTAGCTCGCCATCATCAAAAGGATCGGCTTCAGGCTCTTTATACTCAAAGGACAAATTTTGATTTAATACTTTTGTGTGCAAACTACATTCAAAGACTTCTCGCCCACTTTGAAAGTTAAGCGTTAACATCGAAAAACCTTCGTCAAGCAATTCATCAAGCCGAATGCCAAACTGCTTTTGAGGGGTGCCGAGTTGCAGGTAGTGCTGATAATCGATGAGTTTGTTTTTGAGCGCCCCCATAAAACGATTAGCCAATTCGGAAATCCAGTCTTCAATCTCATGAGCTTGAACAAACTCGGCATCACCTTTAATTGGATAAGTTTCTCTTAGAATGGAGACAGGGCCTCGTAGTAGTAATTTCAGCTCCAGGTCATCGGAAAGCGCTTCGATAAATGCGCAAGGCAGGGCCAAGACCTCTTTTGCCGACTCTACAATTTCCAATTCGCATTGAATGCTTGCGAAAACGTCAATACATGTTTCTTTAAATAATAGGTGTAAGGGCTCCAGGGCGCTTCCTGCTTGGGGCATTTTGACTCCTTTCTATTCCATAAGTATTACTATCCCTACTAATATAGCCGAATGAATCAAAGCCGCCTTAGGATTTTTATAGTATTATGGAATAAAAATAATGCCCCCTGGAAGTCCATAAAATTTCTTTAGAAACAACAGGGTATAAGCATCTTCAAATTGGGTCAGAGTAAAGGCGTTTGTTTTACTCTGGCCCCAATAGTACACACTTAAGGAAAAAGGTTTGGATTAGACGCTACTCTGGCCCTGCAACGATACCCGCATCGTGTAAGCGGCCAATTTCAGCACTACTCAAACCAACCACTTCAGAAAGCACTTCATCGGTTTGCTGCCCTAGTTTTGGCGCCGGTTGCGCAGGCTGGCGTTCAAATGCCGAGAAGTTCCAAGGAGCTCCTGCTGCTCTGAATGAACCAACACCAGGCTGATCAATTTGGTTAAACATTGGATTGTCTAGCGAGCATTCCGGGTCACTATCTACCATTTCCTTAACCGTTTGATACTTACTCCAACAAACTCCGTTTTCATTGAAGCGAGACTCAATATCCTTAAAACTGCGCTTAGAAATATAGTCAGAAAATAAAGCCGAAATCTCATCACGAGACTCAAAGCGAGCACCTTCCTGAGAAAAATCACGTCCTAGCGTTGCCGCTAGCTGGTCCATTTTTTCAGCTGTTTCTGTAGCAATACACAAGGACTTCCACTGGCGTTTGGTCAAGCCAATCACCATGACACGCTCGCCATCAGATGTCGTAAAGTCTCGTCCAAACGCACCGAAGAGATAGTTTCCATAACGTGGACGCTCTTCTCCTAACTGCGCTTCAGCAATAAATCCTAAGTGCCCCATCACTGCCATGGCCGCATCAGCCAAAGCAATCTTAGTGTGCTGTCCTTCACCTGTGCGATAACGATGACGCTCTGCAGCTAACAAGCCCAGTGCAGCCATCTGTCCTGTCACCAGATCCCAGGCAGGAAGTACGTGATTCGTTGGCGAGTTACTATCAGAGGGGCCTGTCAAAAACGGTAAGCCAATGGCCGGGTTAACCGTATAGTCTACAGCCGAGCCACCATGCCTATCGCCTTGAACGGTGAGCTGTATCATGTCTGGACGAATTGCCTTAAGATCCTCATAAGACAACCAACCCTTAGGTGGAAAGTTTGTCAATAGCATTCCCGCTTCTTTGCCAGGCGCGGTTATAATTTGCTTAGCGAGTTCTGAACCTTCTGGAGACCTAAAGTTGATCGCTACCGAACGCTTAGATTTATTTAGCCCTGCCCAAAACAGACTGACATTATCTTTTGTAACGGGCCAGCGACGATAGTCCAACCCCCCCCCTATCGCATCTATTCGAATGACGTCCGCTCCAAGTTGAGCTAAAGTCATTCCTCCAAGAGGCGCAGCGACAAATGCAGAGGCTTCAACCACTCGCATCCCCGATAGAATCGAACTCATATTGACATCCTGTTAGGTTATTTTGTAATAAATTATTAAGAAACTATATATGACGCGAAGAATAAACCAGCTTAGCCGCTAAATCCACTCGGAACAAAGTTCAGATTTGTAACCAATTTAGTTTTTTGCTTTTCGCTTGACCCAGCTCGTCTATACTAGAACTAACGACTTGAACGAGCTAAAGATGAAACATGGACAAACCAAGCGTATACAGTCACCAAGACCCCTTAAAGAAATTAGGCTCCAGTAGCCCTTTACTTGAAAAGTTGCGGCTACTCCATGGGCACTTAAAACATCAGCATCACTATATTGACCGTATCGCCGTCGCCTTGTTTGATGCGAAAACCGATACCCTTAAAACCTTTGCTTGGAGCAGCGAACACGAAAGCCCTTTGACTCACTATCAAGCAAGTTTAAGCGATGCCCCTTCCCTGATAGAGATAATCAAGAGTGGGAATCCACGAGTCGTAAACAATATGGAAATTTTTTCTGACGGCCAGAATACCCATACGAGAGTATTAGAAAAGAGTCATTTCGGCTCTAGCTATACATTTCCAATGTATCAAGATGGGCAATTTATCGGCTTTATATTTTTTAACTCCTTCGAAAAAAACGTCTTTGAAGAAAGCACCTTGGTAGACCTGGATATGACAGCTCACATGCTCGTTCTTCTGGTATCCCATGAACAAGATGTGGTAGGTACCTTACAAGCAACTGTCAGAAGCGCCATGAATTTCACTCACCATCGTGACCCTGAAACAGCAATGCACATCGACCGAATGTCCCGATTTTCAAGACTAATCGCTGACGAGCTGGCGCATAAATATGGTTTTGACGACCAGTTTGTCGAGCATATTTTCCTGTTCTCACCTTTGCATGATATTGGCAAGATTAGTATTCCCGACTCTGTACTCTTAAAGCCAGGAAAGTTAGATGATCAAGAATTCGAGATCATGAAATCTCACGCAGAGAAAGGCAAGGAGCTAATCGATACGCTGTTAGAAAACTTCAGCCTAGATAGCCTCAACTACATCGACATTCTGAAAAATATCGCCCACCACCATCACGAAGCCTACGACGGTTCCGGCTACCCTGATGGGCTAGTTGCCCAAGATATCCCTATCGAGGCAAGAATTGTCGCAGTAGCCGATGTCTTTGACGCACTAACCAGTGAGAGACCTTATAAAAAAGCTTGGTCAAACGATGATGCTTTCGCAAAAATTGACGCCATGGCTGGCACTAAGCTGGATAGGGAATGCGTTGATGCACTAATTAAAAATCGCGAGCTAGTCGAAGAAATCCAACGACAATTCAAAGAAAATATTATTGGCTAAATACCCTTGGCTTGACGTCTATCAGTGTCACCTTTTTTTAATGTAGACAAACTAATATCGAGCTAGTCACTACCGGCTCATCACTCACAACAAGCATTAAGGGAATAAAACAAGTATGTCGAAAGTTAGTCTTGGCCAAAGCGCAAGTATCAGCAAACGTTTTTCTGAAGCAGAAGTAAATGCTTTTGCAGAGTTATCACTTGACTTCAACCCGGTCCACCTTGACGCCGACTATGCAGCCAAGACACCATTTGGTAAACAAATAGTCCACGGGATGCTTGTTTCAAGCCTTTTTTCTGGTTTGTTAGGAAAACACCTGCCCGGAGAAGGTACCATTTACTTGGGGCAGGACTTAAAATTCAAGAAACCAATATTTATTAATCAGGAAGTCACTGCAACAGTAGAGATTATCAACATACGTAATGATAAGCCCATCATTACGCTTAGCACCCTCTGTGTAAACGATCAGGGAGAAACCGTGATCGAAGGCGAAGCGGTTGTTATGTTTGCTGGCTAAATTATTGACTAATTGCTGCGGTACTCAGCTTATTCAGTACTGCGGCGATTTTAGATATGACTTGGTCACAACCTTGAATATCGTGACGCTTCTGTAAATACTCCGGATTGTTGTATGAAATTCTGACCTTATTATCATTATCCTTTTGAATCATTACTTTCTGCGGTAAATCGATTGCTACCGCTGGCGCGCAGTTCATTAGAGGTGTTCCTACCTTTGGGTTACCAAAAAGAATAAGCTCCGTCTCGGGCATAGCCAAATTAACGCTTTCCGCATTTTCCTTGTGATCAATTCTTGCAAACAAACTTAGACCTTTCGCCAGAATAATTGATTCAAATCGGTCGGCAGTTTTCTTCACTGTATACGGGCTTTCAAGTGATACCAGGCCTTCAGAAGCGATAGCACTGAATGAAGCCAAAAAGCCGCATAGGACCATCAACATTATACTTTTCATAATTTTTCCTTTTTATTATCTATGTACTTAAGCGACTCCTGGTTAATAGCATATAAGGTAGCACACTCAAGTTCGAGCACAAGCGGCTCAATCTGATAATTTTACTCGCTAGCCTTATTTGTACACTATACTGTTGTAGCATCAAATGCAGTTTCAAATTTGTTAATTCTCAGGTCCGTTTTAAACGAGGTATGGATGAGCAAGGACACAAAAATTGTCAGTAAAGTACTTGTACACGAGTTCGAAAAAACGTCATTGACCTTGTTAAAAGATGTTTGCATTGAAAATAATTTGGTTGGTTTAAGAGTCAAAACCGAGGACGACCATATCGGTCTCGAAGGGGCGTCGAGTGAGTTTGACGAAGTCCTGTCGTCAAATCTCGACCTGGGCAGTGTATTCCTGACCGAAGCGCCTGATAGTAGTGGCGTAAGTGGTTGAGATTTGTGCCTCCAGATTCACCGCAAACGTCCTGAACTACCGATATTTTTACGCAGAGTAACGCGTAAAGAACTTTCTCCTGAAGTCCTTCAAGCGATTGCTGGCAGCTATGAAAACAACAACATTGACCAACTTAACGGTTTGATCAACGAGTATATTTGTAGCATGTATTACCCTCTGGAGTTGGCCAAGGGCTTTCAGGAGATCTCTACTCAAGTATTTGAAAGCCTGATCCCCGGGGTAAAAGTTCATTGTGATTACCCCTACCTGGTAAAAGACCAATTAATCTATGGTGAATTGTTCACACTGATTCCTTTGGAAAGTGACTGGTGCCGTGGTTATATGATGCTGCAGACCACTGAAAAGGAAATCACTGATTTAATTCGCTCTGACGCAACTGCCATTCATTCAATGCGTCCGAATCGCAATGATATTAACTCGATTCTCAACGAAGCCACCAACCTGATTTGGGGTAAAGCACGCTCTTGCTACTTCTCTTCCGTTGAGAGTTTAGAAGGCAATCGTATTTATGTCCCAACGCTGGTAAACCACTCTCAAAAACATATGTCCTTTGGTTCAACCGAGCCTCAACTATGCTTTAAGTTTAAGCTGATCGACCCTAAATTCCGCTTTGATGAAATCACCATCTATCAACGCCTTATCTTCAACCTTAGCTGGTCACCTGAAAAGTTTACTGAAAACGATCAAATTGTAGAGCACCTGGTTGAAGATGGTGATTTGGAAATGTTTTAATCAAACAACAGAGGCCAAAATTGGATTACGAGTTTTTGTTTGATGAGAGTTCCCAGCCGCAAGCCCTATTTTCTAGCGGCCATGAAGCTATCGCTACTTACTTCAATATGGAGCTAAAGACTATCGTCGCAATTGACGAGGTTTAACAATAATAGACAAAGTGGAAAAAGGACAAATCACTCAATACCACTTTCAAGGCTCTGAATTTCAACTCAGGTTAGACAAAGTGGGAGCAGAAGTTCTTGCGAACGCTCTCGGTTATGAGGTCTACGAAGAGCTTCCTGAAAATACAGAATTATATGACCAGGAGCTCCAGGCAGAATGTGGTTTACTTGACTTCCAACAAGCCTTGCTAGAATGGCAGCGTTTTATTAAAAACAAAAGCCTGCCCTAGAACGATAGTTTCTTCTATCAGTTCATCACACCAAGCTTACGTTTTACATAGGTACCAGGGGCATCACATAAGACTTCAAGCTTTCCTGCTTCGGGCAAACGAGCTTCGATCTCTTCGCCTTTATAGGGCTGGAGCCAGTCGTTCCAATGTGTCCACCAACTGCCTTTATGGTGCTCACTCGCCGCGAGCCACTCATCCGCATCGTCAACAATATTCTCATTCGTCCAGTAAGAATACTTCTTCTTCGCTGGAGGGTTAACAATACCCGCTATATGACCGGACTCACCCAGCACAAAGGTTGCGTTGTCTTTGCAGATTTTGGCACCTTCATAGGTAACACGCCACTTGGCAATATGATCTTGATGGGTACTGATAAAATACAAAGGTACTTCTATTTTGGACAAGTCTATTTTGGTGCCATTGACCGCATAAGCACCTGGTTTAACCAAACGATTTTCCATATAGAATTTTCGCAGCATCTCGTTATGACAAGCACCGGTGATATTAGTACTATCGGAGTTCCAGTATAAAAGATCAAAAGGCGTCGGAGACTCACCCTTTAGATAGTTCTGGATATAGTAATTCCAATACAGAGAGTTCTCACGCAGTTTGCTGAATGAAACCGCCATCACTCTGCCATCGAAGTAGCCTTTTTGATTATTCTGATGTTCTATCGCTTTAATCGTATGGTCATCGATAAATACACCAATATCTCCCGGATCAGAGAAATCTGTCAAGGTCGTAAAAAGCGTTGCTGACTTAACACGAGGCTTTAGCTTACGCGCAGCCATATAGGCTAGCGTAGTCATTAATAAGGTGCCGCCAATACAATAGGCCGCCGCATTGATTTCACGGATCCCCGTTTGTTTTTCAACCACTTCTAGAGCATGTAATGCACCGTCGGTGACATAGCGGTCGAAACCGATATTCCGCTCTTTTTCAGTCGGGTTCAACCAAGACACCATAAAGACGGTCTGCCCCTGCTCTACCGCCCATCGCACGAGGGAATTCTTTTCTGATAAATCGAGAATATAGAATTTATTGACGAAAGGTGGAATGATCAGCAAAGGCGTCTCAGTGATTTTATCGGTAAGCGGAGAGTATTGAATCAACTCAAACAACTCGCAACGATAAACAACCTTTCCTTTGGTGGTCGCAATATTTTCACCTAGCTGAAAGGCCTCATCATCCGTCATGGTGATTTTTAAGGTATCAGCACTTTTTTCCAAGTCTTTTACAAAGCGCTCAAAGCCCTGCACCAGATTGGCACCGCGAGTTTTAATCGTAAGACTTAAAAGCTCTGGGTTTGTAGGAATGTAGTTTGAAGGTGATGCGGCATTAACGAGCTGCCTGACAAAAAACTCTGCTCTGCTACGCGTTTTATCATCAAGGCCTGGCATAGAATTAATGCTATCTAACCATGCACGACCGGTCACCAAATAAGCTTGCTTGATAAAGTTAAAATAAGCGTTTTCAACCCAGCCTTCATCACTAAATCGAAAATCTCCTTTTTCCGCCTCAACGACCGGCTCAACCTCTCGACCCGCAACCTGCGATAAAGCCGACTTAACGACACGAAAGTAATTCTTGCCCAAGTCTGCCGTTTGCTTTGTCGTTTCCCAAGGATGCTTTACAACCTCTTGGACATACTTTAGATAAGACTCTGTAGCATCACTGGCAACAGCCTGCAAGCTACCATGCTCTTCATTCAATTGAGTTGAAAGGTAAGTTAAAGCGCGCTGGCTTTCTTCCATTGCCTTGGCACTCATTTTCCAATAGGGATTATCAAAAAGGTTTTTCGTCATAAGAGCGTGTTCCTAATTATTCTTATAGAACAGGCAGCCAAAAGGGCTAAATACCCAATCTAGAGGTATAGATAGCGGTATGGAGAAAGTGCCTGCGAAAAAAGTCATGAACGGCCAGAACTGCTAAGTAGTACTGGCCTTCATTGTCATACCACTACTTTGCTTTACTTGTCGCTTTAGCAGCTGGTTTTGCTTCAGTTTTGGGCTCTGAAGCCGACTTCATAATTTCTTCCAACTCTTCACGAAACTTACTTCCAGCATCGCTAAGTGCTTGAATATCAGTCATCATCTGCTCGTTTAGCTCGCCAAAAGCTTCCATCTGCTCTTTAAAGAAATCCTGTAAAGACTCAGGGTCCTTTACTTCGGTAAATGCTTTAAAACGGGCCGATGCAAAGTCTGAATATTTTTTCGCCGACTCCATTTGTGCTTTGAAGGTTTCCTGCATAGAGCTGGTCATTAACTCACCAACTTTACTCATAGGCGCCAGTGATTCCTTTGCTTTTTCGTTTAGATCTTTCAAAAAATCTGTATTCAATTCCCTATCCTCATCACTGGGTTTAACAAAACATATCCTTGGCATATTAAGACACTTTTATGTCAGAGATATTTCTATTCGATTGTAATACTAGAAAGGAATAATCCTCAATGACCCAAGTCATAAAAGCGTCCCTCTCTTTAACTATGAAGCAATTTCTGCACCGGGCAACTTTCGCCCACTTTTTCCCAAAGCCCCCATTGCTCGGGCACTATCGATCAACTCTTGCTGAAACCTGGGATGCGCCAGCTGTATTAGTAGCTCAGCCCTTTCACTTAAAGATTTACCCTTTAAATCTACACAGCCATTTTCCGTCACAATATAATGCGTATCCATACGGGTATCGGTCACAGCCCCACCCTCTATGCGTGGGACAATTCGACTCACCTGACCTTTTTTTGCTGTAGAATGAAGCGCGATAAAAGAACGGCCATTCTCGGCCATATAAGCCCCCTCACAAAATCCAACTGCCCTCCGGTGCCTGAAAACTGCTGACCATTCATATGCTCTGCATTCACCTGCCCCGTCAAATCAACTTCGATTGCAGCGTTTACAGAAACCATATTATTGTTCTTACTGATCACTGCCGGATTATTCACCCAGGAAGCAGGATAACCAACGATCGAAGGGTTATCATCCATAAAGTCATACATCGCTTTGTCACCCAAAGCTAAGGTAAACACGTGCTTGTGCTGCATCCAGAATTTTTTCTTACCGGTCAGAACTCCCCACTGAATCAACCTAACCATCGCGGGCGAAAACAACTCAGAGTGCAGGCCTAAATTTCGGTGGCTATCTAACATTCCGAGCACCGCATTTGGCACACCACCAACTCCCATCTGCAATGTATCTTCATCATGGATATGTTCTGCAATCTGACTGGCAATTATCTTGTCTATTGGACCAGGCTCAGATAATTGCGTTTCGCACAGAGCCTCATCATGTTCGACCAGTGCATCAATCTCGGAAATATGAATGGTACATTCACCAAACGTTTTAGGCATATTCGAGTTAACCTCAACCACCACTCGCCTGGCTTTACGAATGACACTCGCGCCATAGTCGGCATTAGTCCCCAGACTAAAATAACCGTGTTTATCCATACTTGAGACTGCCACCATAAAACAATCCGGTGATATATGGGCAGTCAGCAAACGTCCAACCTGATGAAAATTAGTCGGTACAAACTGCATCCATGCTTCATCTTTTGACTCAGCCAGCGCTTGTCGGTCTGAGGCGCTTAAGAATAATGGCCTGGGCGAGATCCTCCCCGACAAAGACGGTTTAAGAAGCGTATTACGTAGATGTTCTGAGCCGTGCATGTAATACAAATTAAACGGCGCAACTCGCTCTTGTTCAGCGCATTCACTTAGCCAGCTAAGAAGTAGACGCGGCATGGCAACACTCATTCCCAGTATCAGGTTTGATACGCCAAGCATCTGCCCGGAAAGCTGCTCCTTGGAAATTTTCTTCGATTGATAAACGGCTTCAAGCATCTTGCTACTCCCCTTAAGATTCTTTTACTGTAAACCCAGTTTGAACAAACATTCTTAAGGCGGCGTGTTAGTTTAGTGAATTATTTCTTACAGGTGTGATTTCAGCTGCTTATGTCTTTTAAAAACCTATAGCTTTTTTGAGCAACATCAGCTTCAATATTGCACCAAATTAACGACCCTTCTAGCGTGAACAGCCAAACTATGAAAGCCCTAAGCATAAGCTCTCCACCAAACCTGGATAGCCTTGAACTGATAGAACAAGATCAACCAGCCCCGTTACCAGGCCAGGTAGGAGTAAGAATACGCTCCATTGGTTTGAATCGAGGCGACCTTCTATTCTGTCAAAACCGCTACTTTATCAAGCCAAACCCAGGAAGCAGGTTAGGCTTCGAAGCCGCCGGGATTGTTGACGCATTACCAGCTGACGGTAAAAGTAACTTTAAGCTAGGTGACAAAGTGGCCCTATGCCCAATGAGCTTTGATGTTCATTCACAAGGCACACTGGCAGAATATGGAGCCTATAACGAAGCATCGCTCATACCGAGCCCTGACTCGGTACCCGATGAACACTGTGGCGCAATCTGGATGGCCTACTTCACTGCCTGGGGAGGCTTGATTGAAGCGGGAGGCCTCAAACCGGGTGAAAATGTCGTTATCACCGCAGCATCAAGTTCCGTGGGTATCGCGGCTACCCAAATCGCCAACATGATTGGCGCAAACCCCATAGCCACCACAACTAGTCAAGAAAAGGCAGAAATACTGAGCCAACTCGGCGCACCGCATGTCATCGTCCAAGACAGAGATGATGAAGCTAACCTCAAATATGCCGAAGAAGTGATGAGCATAACCCAGGGAAAAGGAAGCGACCTGGTATTTGATGCCGTGGCAGGCCCTGGCACACATGGCCTGGTAAAAGCCTCAACACGAGGCGGTAGAATTGTAATTCAGGGAATGCTCGACAGGCGGCCCATGGATATTCACGCAGGTGTATTGATGAAGCGCTTGTTGACGCTAAAAGGCTATACGGTCGACCAGACACTAGAACAGGAGCAACAGAAGCAAAGAGCCATTACTGCAATTCGTCGCGGATTTAGCGAAGGTCATCTACAAGCAGTTATTGCTCAATCCTTTAGTTTGTCCGATTATCAGTCAGCTTTTTCAACCTTGTCTCTTAATAAGCATATTGGGAAAATTATTATCACGCCCTAGTAAGGAATGCTTTATACTGCCAGATATATAGACGCAAATAATAAAGATAAACCGGAAGGCCAGAATAAAAAATGCCTCATTACCATCAACAACTGCAAAGCCATGCTTTAGCTGACCTGACGAATAGAGCAAAGAGCGGCATATTAACCTATTTTGGTGTTTGGGTAATTCTGGCTTTTACCTTCAACCTTGATCAAGTCAACCCCAGCTTTCTCTATCTAAACACGGGGCTAATCATATTATTTGCTGCCTTGCGAATTGCTCATCTATTAATACTTAACCGTAGCCCCTCACCTAACATTCCCGTCTTACATCAATGGCTTGTCATCACTATTCTTGGTGCAGCACTTCATTGGGGCTGCATGTCGGCCTGGGTTATCTATGATGACAGTTTAACAGTGATGCAAACCGCTATTTTAATTATTACCCCCGCCTTCACTGTCGGCGGTGCTAGTACACTGAGCATATCTTCGGAAATCCGGACTCTCTACCCTATCTTTATGCTTCTGCCCGTGATTGGCGCCTTGATTCATGATGGCAGTACCAGCAACTTAATGTATGCCTTGTTATGCAGTATCTGCCTGACTTACATATTCACCTCTTCCAAAGCGAGCCATAACGACTACTGGTCTGCGATTACCAATCACTTGGTTGCAGAAGAGAGGGCTGAGCTCATGGAACAATTAAGCACCACAGATCCGCTCACACAGCTAAAGAATCGAATGTTCTTTGATAAAGAATACAGTAAAGAGTGGAAACGCTGCTCGCGAATGTCCTGCCCATTAAGTCTCATTATGATTGACCTGGATTTCTTCAAAAACCTCAATGATAACTATGGTCACATGTTTGGCGATGACTGTTTGAAGAAAACAGCCAAAGCGATCAACGATGAGGTTGCCCGACCTTCTGACTGCGTCGCACGCTACGGCGGTGAAGAGTTTATCGTTTTGCTACCTAATACAAACAAAAATGGTGCCGAGAATATTGCCAAGCGCATGCTTAAGGCAGTATCAGACTTAGAGTTCGAAATAGATGGTCAAGTCATCAATATTACCTGCTCCATTGGTGGTGCAACCACGACACCAAATTTTCGTAATGACCGAAGCGAGTTAGTAAAAGAAGCGGATACTGCACTTTATTACGCAAAAGAGCATGGTAGAAACCAATATTATGCACTTTCCTGAAGTCAGCACACGCCAGCTTAATTTATAAGTAGTACCAATTAGATATAGACCTGGCAACAAATACTTTTCCCAACTAACCAGCTAAATTCATTCGAAAGAAAATATAGCCTCAGCCAAAAGCTTTTTTTACCCTTTTTTTTCCTATATTATGGCCGGTTAATTATAGTTAACACCCATTTTTTTAGATTTTTTTCTACGTATTTACATTAGGAGATTCCCCTTTGTCTGGACAAGCATCAACGCTAATCTCGAACGCACGCGCTGTCGTCAGCCACGCGCAGAATGCCCTCAACACTTCTCTAAGCCATATCAAGCACCTGTGCTTGAACGAAACGGGCCGCCTTTCCGGGCATAAATTAGACGAATACCAGGTTGTATCCTATGACCTCGCCTACGCTTCTGCTGAAATTGCAGCCGCTAGCTCAATCTGTGATTACGCTGAAAAAATCAGAGCCTCTAAAGGCGAACAAGAAGAACTCTACCTCGAAGAAACGATTGCATTGATGTTCTGTGCTGAAGCCGTACAAAGCACTAAAGCTCGTCTAGCCACCAAACCCAGAGAGTTTGGTTTGTCTAAAGAACAGTTTGCTGAAAGCTTTGACAACGATGCTGTTGTGGATTTCTGCGACACCTACCTGCAAACTGCTAAACTTGTTGAGCTTGGTAAAATCATGCTAGGTCAAGATGGCTGCACAACTGATCCTTTACTTGATGAAGATAAAGAAATCATGCGTGAATCATTCCAGCGCTTTGCAACAGACGTTGTCATGCCAAAAGCAGAGCATATTCATCGCGAAGATTTGATGGTTCCTGATGAAATTCTAAAGCCATTGGTTGAAATGGGCTGTTTCGGTTTGTCTATTCCAGAGCGCTACGACGGCTTACAGCCAGACGACCGTGAAGATAACATGGGCATGATCGTTGTAACTGAAGAACTGTCTCGTGGCTCTTTAGCCGCAGCAGGTAGTTTGATTACACGTCCTGAGATTCTTTCTAAAGCTCTCATGGCCGGTGGTACTGAAGAACAGAAACAATATTGGCTGCCAAAGCTAGCTTGGGCTGACCCATCCTGCGCAGTTGCCATTACCGAGCCAGATTTTGGTTCTGACGTTGCAGGCATGAAACTAAAAGCTGAAAAAGTTGACGGTGGTTGGGTACTTAACGGCGCGAAAACATGGTGTACTTTTGGCGGTAAAGCTGGCGTTTTGTTAACACTAGCGCGTACTAACCCTGATCCAGGCTTGGGCCACAAAGGCTTAAGCATGTTCCTAGTTGAAAAACCTTCTTTCGACGGCCATGATTTTGAATACGAGCAAGAAGGTGGCGGTAAGCTAAGCGGGAAAGCAATCCCAACAATCGGTTACCGAGGCATGCACTCTTTCGACGTATTCTTCGATAATGTCTTTGTTCCAGACAGCCACTTGTTAGGTGGTGAAGAAGGCCTGGGTAAAGGCTTCTATTACACGATGGCAGGTTTCTCTGGTGGACGTATCCAAACTGCTGCACGTGCAAATGGCCTCATGCAAGCCGCTTATGAGCGTGCGATCAGCTACTCACAAGAACGTAAAGTATTTGGCCAGCCTGTGGGTGAATACCAGCTTACCCTAAGCAAACTATCTCGCATGGCGACCTTGATGACCGCTTCGCGCCAGTTTACCTACGCCGTAGGCCGTTTGATGGATGAAGGCAAAGGCCAGATGGAAGCCAGCCTAGTGAAACTATTTGCTTGTAAGTCTTCTGAGTGGCTAACACGTGAGGCATTGCAGATTCACGGAGGTATGGGCTATGCAGAAGAATCAGCAGTGAGCCGTTACTGGATTGATGCCCGCGTACTCTCTATCTTTGAAGGTGCTGAAGAGACTCTTGCACTGAAAGTAATTGCCAGAACCCTAATCGAGAACGCAGCGTAGATTGCGATTTGATTCTCAGCCAGCCAAGCTGTTGTGCTGGCTAAGCAAACCCTAAAAGAGATCATTCAAAAACTTTCCTATTGAAAGACGCTTTGACCGATCTCTAATAAACATTGAACTAGCGACATGCAGTGTCGAGGACAGAGCCTCAAGTACTCTCGGAATCGACCCACATCGGAATGAAGTAACATGAGTGAGCAAAATAAAGCGCATCTGATCTACGATAAAGAAGATAAGCCGAGCAAAGACCGTCCGTGGATTTTCAGAACCTACGCCGGACACACCAATGTTTGGGCCTCCAATGAGCTTTACCGTAATAACCTGGCAAAAGGCCAGACGGGTTTAAGTATTGCAATGGATCTCCCCACGCAATGTGGTTACAGCTCCGATCATGATATTGCGAAACCCGAGATTGGCAAGGTCGGCGTGCCGATCAATTCACTCGATGACATGGCAGTACTATTCGATAACATTCCTTTAGAGGAAATGAACACCTCGATGACCATCAATGGTACATCCATGTGGTTATTATCTTTGTATGTTGCTTTAGCTGAAGAGCGTGGCATAGATATTAGCCAGCTTAAAGGCACGACTCAAAATGACTTGATCAAAGAGTACCTGGCACGTGGTACCTACATATTCCCACCAGAAGATTCTATTCGCATTATCGTCGACATGTATGAATACTGCTTGCACAACATTCCTTCATGGAATGCTTCAAACATTTGCTCATATCACCTTCAAGAAGCCGGCGCGACGCCTGTTCAAGAACTCGCTTTCGCTCTGACAACAGCAATTACAATTCTGGATGCAATCAAAGAACGTGACTGCTTCAATGAAGAAGAGTTTGAGCGTTGCGTTGGCCGAATTTCTTACTTTGTAAACGCTGGTATGCGCTTTGTAGAAGAGACCTGCAAAATGCGCGCATTTGGCGAAATGTGGGATGAGATCACCAGTGAACGTTACGGTGTTAAGAACCCTAAATACCGTCGCTTCCGTTACGGTGTTCAGGTTAACTCTTTGGGTTTGACTGAAGAACAGCCAGAAAACAATGCATGGCGTATTCTGATCGAAACATTAGGCGTGACACTTAGCCGTAACGCACGTTGTCGCGCACTTCAGCTACCTGCCTGGAACGAAGCTCTATCCCTTCCGCGCCCTTGGGATCAGCAGTGGTCACTGCGTCTTCAGCAAGTTATGGCTTATGAAACTGACTTGCTTGAGTACCCTGACCTATTCGAAGGCTCTAAGGTTATCGAATCAAAAGTAGCTGAGCTAAAAGAGCAAGCCTTTGCAGAAATTAATAAGATTCTAGATATGGGCGGTTGTGTTGAAGCTATCAAGACCGGTTATATGAAGTCTTCTCTTGTTTCTTCTCAAGGCGAGCGAATGAGCAAGCTGGCTCAAGGCGAGCAAGTTGTGGTCGGTAAGAACAAGTGGACAGACGGTATTGAATCACCACTCGTTGGAGACAGTGACGGCGGTATATTTATGGTCGACGCTGAAGCTGCTCAGAAAACCATTGATGCCTTAAACAATACACGAACCAGCCGCGATGCCGCCCGTGTAGAAGCTTCTCTAAAAGCCTTGGCTGAAGCCGCAAAAAATGGCGAAAATATGATGGCAGCCTCTATTGAATGTGCAAAAGCGCGCGTAACCACGGGCGAATGGTCAGATACCTTACGTGAAGCCTTCGGCGAATTCCGTCCACCAACAGGTGTTGATGGTCAGGCGCTGACAATCGAGTCAGATACCCTGGAACAGGTTCGAGCTAAAGTTGAGCAATTCATCGAAACGAATGGCTATCGCCCTCGTATCGTCGTTGGCAAGCCGGGCCTTGATGGCCACTCAAATGGTGCTGAAATGATTGCTGTTGCAGCGCGTCATGCAGGCTTCGATGTTATCTACTTCGGTATTCGCTTAAGTGCTGCAGATATCGTGCAATCGGCTTTGGAAGAAAACGTCGATGTGATCGGTATTTCATTGCTTTCTGGTTCTCACAACGAGATTATTGATCAGTTATTTGAAGAGTTAGAAAACAATAATGCCAAGGATGCGATTCCTGTCATTCTGGGCGGCATTATTCCAACACCAGACTTTGAATCACTTCAAAGCAAGGGTGTTAAGCGCATTTTCACGCCAAAAGATTTTGACCTAATGGCAGTGATGAACGAGATCATGGACGTCATTAATGCACAAAAAGCAAACTAAGCCTGATCTTGCGCTTGATCAACTGACTGCACAAATGCAGTCAGAGCTACCTGAGAAAGTCGCGCAGCAGTTAGAGCAAGCAGCCAATCTAGAGAAGTGGCCAATTGCCCAACTAATTTCGGTCTTTGAGCGAAATACCACGCAGAACTTTGTCACTCGGCACCAGATTGTCTCTTATCTAGAAAAGAAGCAATCTGGTAACGACAAACAAGGTATGGTCTTGGGTATTACCGGTACGCCCGGTGCAGGTAAGTCGAGTTTAATCGGCGAGCTTTGCTTAACGCTGCTTAAAGAGCGTTCGGACATGTCGATCGCTGTCTTGGCGATAGACCCTTCTAGCCATGAGTCTGGCGGCGCCCTGCTCGGCGACCGGACACGGACAATTTTCCCGGTAAAAGACAAGCGACTATTTTTCCGATCTCAAGCCTCGCAGCAAGACTTGGGTGGAATGAGTAAGCAAACCTTCCACGTAACGCGCTTGCTAAGAAAAATTTTTGATCTGATCATCATTGAAACGGTCGGTATCGGCCAAAGTGAGATTGAAGTTCAGAAACTTAGCGACCATACCTGCCTGGTAATGCAGCCATTGGCTGGCGATCAGGTTCAGTTTATGAAAGCCGGAATCATGGAAGTCCCGGACACCTTTATCATCAATAAATGTGATGAAGATAATTTAGCGAAAAAAAGTCTGCACTTGCTTAAATCGAGTCTAAAATTAGCCAGTATTTATGTAGAAAATGCCGGTGATAAAAAGCAAGCAAATGTTAAAGATATATTTTTAACCAGCGCAATAAAGCGCAAAGGTATTACTGAACTGGCTGATCACGTACTTGCATATCGCGACCAAGCTATTAGTCAGGAAGCTTTGGAAAAGCAAGAAAACTACTTTTTACATAAGTGGATTAAACAAGCTTACGGCGAGTTCGGTGAAGGGGTATACGAGCACTTCGCTCAGGATAAAGGCCTCCATACAGGAAGCCTTGAAGAAAAAGAGTTAAGATTTAAAACAATTATTGCCCAATTCATTAATCAGATTCATGACTAGATTTTTTGATACATATCAACAACTTGAATCAAAATTTAAACAATAATAACAACACAATCAAAAGAATTTAAAAACTAACAACAATTTAGCGACATTTAAATCATGAGGAAAACTAAATGACTAAAGAACTATATGACATCGGTGAAGCGCCACCACTAGGTGAAGTTCCTGCAAAAATGAATGCTTGGCTAATCCGCCCAGAGCGCTTTGGTAAGCCGATGAAAGCTTTCCAAAAGGAAGTCATTGATACACCCGAAATCAAAGATGACGAAGTTCTTGTTTACGTTATGGCAGCAGGCGTTAACTATAATAACGTGTGGGCAGGTCTTGGCGTACCGGTTGACGTTATCGGCGCGCGTAACAAGCAAGGTGAACCGGAAGAATTCCATATCGGTGGTTCCGATGCTTCAGGTATCGTTTATAAAATCGGTAAAGATGTTACTAACGTAAAAGTGGGTGATGAAGTTGTTCTTCATTGTGGTAGCTGGCAGAAAGGCTGTAAAGCTGAGCAGAAAGGTACCGATCCAATGTATGACCCTAGCTTTCGTATTTGGGGTTATGAAACTAACTTTGGCAGCTTTGCACAGTTCACTAAAGTTCAGGATCACCAATGCCTACCAAAACCTAAGCACCTTAACTGGGAAGAAGCGGCAACTTATATGCTAGTGGGCGCAACCGCTTACCGCATGCTTATGGCATGGGCACCAAACAACGTTAAGAAGGATGACGTTGTCCTTATCTGGGGTGGCGCTGGCGGCCTAGGCTGTATGGCTATTCAGATCGCTGCAGCAATGGGCGCTAAGCCAATCGCTGTTGTTTCTGACGAGAGTAAGTTTGATTACTGCATGCAATTGGGCGCTGTTGGCTGCCTAAACCGTAAAGACTTCGACCACTGGGGCATGATGCCACACTGGAAAGATGAGTCCGCTTACGCTAAGTGGAGCAAAGGTGCGCGTGCATTCGGTAAAGCTATCTGGGATATCCTTGGCGAGCGTCGTGGTGTTGATGTTGTCTTTGAACACCCAGGCGAAACTACTATTCCTACGTCTATCTTCGTTGCTGAAACAGGCGGTATGGTTGTAGTTTGTGCAGGTACTACCGGCTTCAACGCGACCTTAGACCTGCGTTATCACTGGATGCGTCAGAAGCGTCTGCAGGGCTCACACTTCGCAAATGATGATCAAGCAATCGGCGTAAATAACTTGGTAATTGAAGGTAAAGTCGACCCTTGCCTATCTAAAACCTTTACCTATGAAGAGCTTCCTGACTCTCATCAGCTAATGTATGAAAACCAACACCCTCATGGCAACATGTCTGTGCTCGTTGGTGCAACTGACTTTGGTCAGGGCGCAGAGAAGTAGTTTCTAATAGTAAAAAATTAAAAAGGCGATCTTCGGATCGCCTTTTTTATGCCTGATATACCGCTCTCATTACATTAAACCTACTCCATCTTGAGCCTTAAAAGGCTTGAACTTTCTCACTCAGTCCATATATTCTCAGATAACACCACACATGAGATAAACCAAAATGATGAGAATATTTTTATTCCTGGCCACAAACTTAGCCGTTGTATTAGTCGCTAGCTTCACACTTAGCCTACTCGGGGTCGGCAGTTACATGACCGCTCAGGGTCTGGACTACAATAACCTCCTTGTCTTCTGCCTGATATTCGGTATGGCAGGTTCAATCGTGTCGCTGCTGATGTCAAAATTCATGGCAAAGCGCAGCATGAGAGTTCAAGTGATTGAGGAGCCACAAAACGCTGACCAAAAATGGCTCTATACCACCGTCCAGGATCTTGCTCAAAAAGCCAATATCGGTATGCCTGAGGTTGGCGTATTTAACAGCGCACAAGCTAATGCTTTCGCAACCGGCTGGAATAAAAATAACGCCTTAGTCGCCGTAAGCACAGGCTTACTCAATAAAATGAGCCGTGAGGAAGTTAAGGCTGTACTTGGGCATGAAATCGGGCACGTCGCAAATGGTGATATGATTACCCTCACCCTTATCCAAGGAGTCGTAAACGCATTCGTTATGTTCTTTGCGCGAATTATCGGTAGCTTTGTTGATAGAGCAGTATTCAAAAATGAAAGCGGTCACGGCATGGGCTTTTTTATCGCCACCTTCGTCGCAGAGATGATATTAGGAGTGCTCGCTAGCACGATTGTTTTCTGGTTTAGCCGCCGTAGAGAATATCGAGCAGATATAGCGGGAGCGGAGCTAGTTAACCCCGCTGCGATGGTCAGCGCACTTGCACGCCTGCAGGCTGAATACGATAAACCAAGTGAAATGCCTTCTGAAATGGTCGCTTTTGGTATTAGTGGCGAACTGAAGAATTCATTAGGCGGTTTGTTTATGAGTCACCCTCCTCTAGACAAACGTATCGAAGCGCTTCGACAGCGTTATAGTGCTTAGGTCCTGAAGTAGCTAGTTCGAAAGCTTTATTTTCGAACTAGCTCTAAAGACCGATACCAATCAGACTGACCCGGGAGCACCTTAAACATTTGGTAGCGCTTAACGCTCAAGTTTGCTTGTTTCGCATAAAGTGTATAGTCGTAGATTTTGTGAACCGGGTTTTTCGCTATTAAATGAAATGCGAATAGTGCTGAGTAATAGTAAAGCCGCTGACATAGTCTTTGCACTAGGTTTCCACTGATCGGAGCAAAGTCCGCAACCATTAGGCTGCCACCCGGTTTAAGCTGCAAGCTTAGATGATTTAGCATTTCGATCATCAATGGGTGAGCGAAGACATTCAAAAAGTAATTCGCTACCACATAGTCATAATAGCTGTCCTTAAGGTGCTTAAATGCATCACCCAGGACAAGCACGACGCGATCGTTCAAGCTTAATCTCTCTAGCTTACATTCAATACGCTTTAGCATTTTAGGTGAAAGTTCAACGACAGTAATCTCGGCACCTTTTTGCGCAGCAAGTACCACATCTTCACCGCTTCCCGCCCCCACAAACAGTAATTTATCACCGGGCTTTATGTCACGCAGCTGCCAACGCTTACTCGCAATGATCTTACCACCACTATATAAATGCGCGGCCTTTTCGTAGAACCTAGCCGTTCTGTCATAACGACCTCTCACAAAAGAATTATCTTCAGACATCACTAAAAAACCTGTATTGCTTTTAAGGTAGCAATGGTTGCTTTAGGCAACGAGATCCCCGGAGGAATACATTGGAACCAGTGTTCACTCTGTGCTCGATATCGAGTTTTATGGTAAGCAAGTGCTTGAAACGCATATAGAAAACTTCCATAGCGATACATTAATTGTTGCAAGTAGCGTAATGAAGCAATCTCATGTGGAAAGCTCTGAAGCTCGTGCAAGGGTGCTAAGCCCAGTGACAAACGAGCAACACCTTCTTTCTGAAAAACCTTCATTGCTTCAAGGATTGTATAATCTAGAAAGCCATTCGGTTTTATCCCAGGGCAAGCGCGAATGATATTAGCTGTATAACCTATGATCTTATCATCCTGAAAATAGGGATCAAAAAACACATATCCAACGAGCTCTCCTTTTAGGTAACAGAAAAACTTCCTGACTCCCCAAGCATCTCTATACTCTGGCGGCCGAGTAATGAGCCTAAGTTCACGCTTAGTCACCGCCTTGGTTTGTCGCCAGCGCTCGGAAATATCCCGAACTCTATCTTCATTCACCTCAGACCAAGCCTGTTCTTTAACAACAAAGCCCCTACGTCCAAAGTTAGATGCCCAGCGCAGATACTTTTTCTCTTTCCCTTTGACATCAAAACTGTTGAGTGAGAGCGAATACTCAACCCCCATATCGTTACATCGATAACCCCGATCTATCAAAGCACTCGCACAATCAGCATCAACTGCCATGAAAATACTTGGTCGCTTCGTTGACGCTTCTAACGCATCTAATAAGGGGTGAAAGTCCTCATCAGCACACACCGGGNGGACTTTCACCCCTTATTAGATGCGTTAGAAGCGTCAACGAAGCGACCAAGTATTTTCATGGCAGTTGATGCTGATTGTGCGAGTGCTTTGATAGATCGGGGTTATCG
>NZ_LWEY01001645.1:0-7017 GCF_001634935.1 Oleiphilus sp. HI0043
TCCTCTTCTTTTATCTGAAGAGGGGGAAGAAATGTTCAATGCCGAAGTCGTCAAACTCAATAGCGAACCGACATCCAGATTGCTGGTGAAAATGAGGGAACACTTCGAATATTCTGGTGATGAAGATACTTTTAATGCGATTGCCATGCTAGTCGTGAAACGAGAAGTTGCCAATATACATACCGTAATTTCCCTTAATCCCATAGATAGCGAGCAAGAAGCCATTTTCCTGAAAATGTTGATTACAAGATTTGAAGAAATTGAATCATCTCCAATTATCTTGGAGGACGCTTATAAGCTTAAAGCCCTCGCTAGTGTTCTTGTAAACCGACTACGCGCTGAGATTGGTTTGGAGGACTAAATATGGAGCAAGACTTAATAGTTGTAGAGATACCACACCGATCAAGACCTAGTGCGTGGATGGCGACTGAATCAAGGTTGATTCAATTAGCACACGAGTTGGAGCTTACGTACTTTAAATGGACGATGGAAGAAGCTGTTTATTCATACGGTGATCGAGAAGATATCCCTGAAGAGCTTCTCGATATTTTAGAAGAGAAAGGAGGTGCGATCGAAGTAATCACTGGATTAAATCGAGAACCAACCTATTACAAGGTTGATGAAGCACCATCGGAACTAGATTCAGCCAAAGAGGCGTTGTTTGACGATCTTTATAGTTACGAGATTTTTACAGAATCTGAGGCTAGGGCTTTTGTGGGTTCGAATAAAAGAGGGCATGGGATTTATGAAGCGCAATCAGCAGTCAGCAAAATTTTGAGTCGTTTAGACTAAAACAAATATAAGGAGAAAGCGGATGATACAAAGTGAAAACGATAAATTGACTTGCAAGTTAGTAGGGGATTTTCTGAGTGTTGCACATTCGATGAACGAAGACCAAGGACATGATATTCAGGATGTTAGTGCGGCTATTCAAAGTGCAGCCGCCTGCTTAAATGCGCTTGAGGCAGACAATCATTGCGATTGTTTGGGGGGCCACAAGGAAGATGCTGCCGACTGGTATACCACTCGTTACAGGATGATGTTTGAACGCCATGCGGATCGTATCATCGAGCATCAATGCCCTTAATCCAATACATATAAGGAACTGGAGACAAATAGAATCTGATAAAGGTTGGGTGCTTTTTGTCTCCCTCTCAAAAGCAAATCAAAAATAATAACAATATATGCAAATCGATTGGCCTTCAGTTAATCTTGATTTCGCGAACTATTTAAAGAAGACCAAGCACGCTAATAACTCCAAAAAGAAACTTACAAAAAGAAAGTATGAGGAAGCAAAGGATCTCTTCTTTGAGTTTTGGAAAACGGTAAAAGATGAAATCCCCGTATCGGTGGAAGATATCAGTCCATTGCGTGAAGAAATTTTGACAAAAGTTCAAAATGGAAGTGCTCCAGCAACGGCTCTAGCCGATGTTTTGAAAACTCTGATTGCTAAAGGAAAGATCTCAAAGGACTTGGATTCTGGCTACGTTTATGTAGGCGAGTATGTTGACGCTGAATCAAATGAACCGTTATTTGATTATTTAAAAATTGGATACACCACTGATATAGACGACAGAGCTAAATCGTTAAGTGGTGGTGTGAGTAGTCCTCTAAAATTCAACATGAAGCATGTTTGGAGATTTAAGCCGGGCTATGCCTATGTTGTTGAGCAGTACCTGCATGGCGAGTTTCACGACTATCGACAGATGGGTGAGTTCTTCACAAGCATGGATGGGTTAATTGAAGAGTGGGCCTCAGACATTATTGCTAATGAATTTAGTGATGTTTCGGAATCTGTAGGGGAGAGTGGTAATTTCGCTCTTAAACAATCTACCAGCTCTTAGGCTGGGGTAGGAAAATTATTTGAGGGAATGAAATGTCTTTGAATTTTCTTGATATGCCAGTGTGTTTATTGTCTGAAGAATTAAAATTACAGAGAGCATACATTCAGAAGCAAGAGCAATTACTCTCTTCATTTACGGAGAACATAGAATCTCATATCGAAACTTATGAACAAGAGATGTTTGTTCAAACTCATGCTGAAGATGAAGGCGAAATAATTCGAGTTGATCTTGAACATATTAACGGGGTAACTGAGCAAGATTACGACATCCGGTCACTTTTTTCTCAGAGTATGACGATGTACCAACGGCAGTCTATGTTACTCACGCTATGGGCAATGCTTGAATCTGAGCTTGAAAGAATCTACCTATACACTTCTGAACAGTTGAACAAAGGAGATGTGCTGCCTCGAAGGCCCAAAGATAAAAGTAAGTTTCTCCATTTAATTGAGCAATTTGAGAAGCTTGAGTGTCTTACCGAACCAACTCAAGAATTCAGAGAATCCATCGACTTATTGAACAATCAAGTGAGAATAATTAGAAATGCTTGGGCGCATGACGGCGGGGTTGATTTAAAGAGCAAACTTCCAGAGGTTATTGACGGAATATCAAAAAAGAATAATAAAATAAATATTTCTGGTGAATATATCGATAAAGCTTGGAATATGATGAATATTGTCTCTAAAGAAATTGGTAATTCAGTAACGCTGCGACTGAAAGAGAGGTTTTGATATTTCTGTTTCCTTGTTCACGACAACGTTTTATAAAATCTATCAACATATTAAGTAGATACTTAGGTTTTATTTCTGTTTACCGAAAAAGGGCTACATTAGCCCTCTCTCAGCCATGGATACTACATTCGATCCAACCACCATGTGATCAAGAACTCGAATATCAACTAAGTCGAGTGACTCTTTGAGCCTCTTCGTAATATCGATGTCTGATTGAGATGGTTTAGTGTGACCGCTTGGATGATTGTGAGCGAATATGACTGCGGCTGCATTGCAGGCTAGACCGGCTTTCACAACTTCGCGTGGATAGACACTTGCCCCATCGACTGTTCCAGAAAAGAGCTGCTCATGATGAATAATATTATGCTGAGAGTTTAGCCAGATCGCATAGAAAACTTCGTGTTCATGATGGCCAATTAATGCTTGGATGTGATTCGCTGCGCTGGCTGAGCTGGTAATGGCCAAACCATGAGAAAATGTTGTTTGAATATGGTTAATTGTTGCTGAAATTAAATCTTCAGAATTGACCATTACGTAGTTGCCGTGAGTATCTTTGATTTGAATGTTTTCTTGTTTCATTGTTATGCCCTTTAGCTTGTTGATGGGCACGTTTAGAACACTCGTTAAAAGCAGTGATACAAGCATGTTAGCCAACCGGAGCGGGTAACACGGGTGCCAGCTAACACCGATAGGGAATGCTTGTATTGATGACTTCGAGGGTTAGAGTTGCTTGAAATCAACTGGTATTGGGCGATTACTAAAAAAAGATGAATTAATGTATTCTTCAGGCATAGTTGATGAGATGCTCTGAATATATAAGTTAAAAATTAAGCAGGGAAAAATGGATCTTATTTCTAATACTGGCTTGAGAAGCCATCTTTCAGATATTAAAAAGCAGCTAGAAGATCAACCAACAGGTTTCATCGTTGTTTCGCCATTTTTAGCGAACGATATGAACGACTTACTAAGCGAGTTTGATTTTTCTTCGTTGGAATCATTCACATTGATAACTACGTTCAAACCGAATGATCCCGAACAGTTAACAAAGCCTTTTCAGCTAAGGTCAGTGTTTCAATATTTTGAAACAAACTATCCAGATATAAACATCTCAATTCATATAAATAATTCGCTTCATGGGAAACTGTATTTTCTTGATCTGACGCCTTACAAGAAACTGTTACTAAGTTCAGCAAACTTTACTCGAAATGGTCTCAGTAACAACTCAGAGTGGGGAATGTTAATTAGCGATGAAGATGTCATTCAACAAGCCAAAGACGAAGTATTTGCAGATTTAGACCTTGAAGGTATAACGGAAACTCAAGTCAAGAACGCTTGTATGCACGCGGAGCATTATGCAGATATAAACCCTAACTGGACTGCTAAACCAGAGGTTGAGGCCGATATTTTAGGAGTGCTTACAAGTGCCGAAGACAATGCCAACCATAATCCAAAATACTTTCTCAAACCTATAGGGCATACCGATAGTCCCATCTGGAAGGATGATAGGCAGGATTTCTCCCAGCAATTCCAGAAACAAAATTTTTCCTCCTCAAAGAAACCTGTTGCGATTGCAAAGGGTGATTACATAATTACTACAGCTATAGGGTCTTGCTCACTACTATCTTATTTTAGGGCTACTGGCAGACCTGAGTTTGCAACCGCTGAGGAAATTGAAAAGGCTCCATGGTTAAAACGGTGGGGGTGGTATATTGAATCGAAGAACTATTCTAGAGATTTTGGTAGTAGGTGGTGGGAATTTGATCTAGAACGAAACCGTCTCGCTAATGAATTTAACGAACTATATCCTCAAATACCTGTTACGAAGGCTGGTGGATTTAATTTGAAGTCAATAAATTATGGTAGCGATAAGTTAGAGCTTAGTCCTGAGTTCGGGCGGTTTTTGATTGATAAGATTGATGTGGCTGTTAAGTAAGTATCTGATTTGGCCGTACACAATCTAAACCCGTATGGTAATATCAATGAATGCATTTAGCTCTTAAGAGAGCATTTTGACCAATGGAAGTACTCGCAATATCCAGTTTGCGATAGTTAGCAGGGATACCATGTTACTAAAAACAATTACCATTTCTGGCTACAAAAGCATTTCCTGTGACTATCCTCAAACAATTGAGTTTGAACCAGAGCTTACAGCTTTTATAGGCCATAATGGAACAGGAAAAAGTGCCGCGTTAGAAGCGCTAAATAAACTATTCTCAATCGATCACTCATTGCGTGGAATATCTCCTTCTGATTTTCATGTTGCGGATGACGCAGAGCCCAATACACAAAGGGACTTAAGTATAGAGGCAATCTTTACCCTTACTAATGCAGATGGGAACCCATCGGTTCCTCCCTTAATTAATGGACTTACTGTTTCTAGCTCCACCGGCGAAGTTATATTTAGGGTTCGATTAGAAGCAAGTCTGAACTTTGATTACAGTCCTTTAGGTGATGTCGACGAGAGTATTTGGGTTATTGATGGAGACATGGAAGATCCAGATGAAGAGAATAAACATCGTCTGTCTGCAACGCAAAGGAACGCAATTCAGGTCAATTACATTCCCGCCAATCGCGACCCTTTAGTCCAATTGAAGTATTCTTCAAAGGCTGTGCTTGGTCGATTGCTCAAAGCAATTAAATGGACTGAGGATGAACAGGGGACTTTTGAAAAAAAGGCGAAAGAACTCAATCAACTTGCGTCTGATAACTCCGCACTCTCGCAGATTACCGGAGCAATTAATGACAACTGGAAAACTATATATAAAGGTCGCCACCTTGGTGAAGCTGAACTTAGCTTTCCTGTTGGTGACGTAGATGAAATTCTGCGCCTTATACAATTACAATTTATGCCAGATGCCACAGGCAATAAGGTAAATACTAACCGTCTTAGTGACGGCCAAAAATCCCTTGTTTATTTTGCTTTGACAAAGGCTCTTTTTGATATCGATGCCGCAACTCGAAAGGCTGTTGTCAGTCGCGAGGTTTCGAATTTCGATGAAGATAAAATGAAGCTGCCAATCTTTAGCTTGATCGCGCTTGAAGAACCTGAAAATCACTTGTCCCCTCACTATTTGGGGAGAATTATAAGCTTGGTAAAAGACTATGGTTCAAATGAACTATGCCAGTCCGTTGTTGCTACGCACTCTGCATCTTTGGTGGGGAGGATTGAGCCCCAACAAATTCGTCACTTCAGGCTGGACAATGAGGAAGTTTGTTCACGTGTTCAGAAGTTAGAACTTCCTAAAGAAGGGGATGAGCAAGCAAAATATATCCGTGAGGCAGTAAAAGCCTATCCTGAAATATATTTCTCAAAGCTCGTCATACTTGGAGAAGGTGATAGCGAGCAAGTTATTCTCCCCAAACTATTGGAGCACTATGGTAAAGATATAGATTCGCATTCGATTTCTGTAGTTCCATTGGGTGGGCGACATGTAAATCATTTTTGGCGTTTGCTTAACTCTCTTAAAATACCATTTGTAACATTGCTTGATTTTGATATAGACCGAAATGGTGGCGGCTTTGGCCGTATGAAGTATGCCATCGAACAACTTAGTAGTTTTAATCCTAACCTAGAGTATTTGCATTCGAAGGTGCTCACATATATTCCAAACTGGACTGATACAAGAGATCCAAACGAATTCTCCTTATCTTATGACTCAGGAGTGTGTATCAATATTGTTGATGAGTTAGAAAAGTATAATGTGTTTTTTTCCAGCCCTTTAGATATCGACTACTCCATGATTTGCACGTTTCCAGAAATTTTTTGTGTGAAAGATCATAGTTATGGTGAAAGAGGCCCTACAGAAGGCAAGGAAGATGATGAAGACCAGAGTACAGAAAAAAGAAATCAGGCTCTTATTAAAGCTGTTCTTAAAAAAGGAAATTTAGGTAAACGATTTGATTTTGGTTCAGACTGGGAGCGCAATTTCTTGTGGTACCGCTATAGGTTCTTGTCTAACAAGAGTAAGCCAGCTTCTCATGTGCGCATGATGTCAAAGATAGAGGAGCAATATAATTCAGAACAAATAAAACAGATGCTACCTTCTGAATTGCAAAAACTCATGAATTGCATAATGGCGCTTTCTGAGCAGGTAATAGAGTAATGCGTGAATGGGCTCCTTCAGAGGGAGTAGATGCCACGAGCGAACTAATGAATATAATTACCTGCGATGATTCTATAGCTGTTCTTGCTGGAGCTGGTGCAGGTAAAACTGAATTGTTGGCCCAAAAAGCAAGTTACTTGTTTTACACCGCAAATTGCCCTTGGCCGAAAAGAATATTGTCGCTTACATTTAAGACTGAAGCTCAAATAAATATAAAAGAGCGGGTCAGTAAGCGTTGCGGAGATAAGGCTGCTCGGTTTGATTCTTTTACGTTTCATGCATTGTGCAAAAGTATTGTCGATAGATTTAAGAACACTCTACCACGGGCGGAACGTCCTATTA
>NZ_LWEY01001646.1:0-1879 GCF_001634935.1 Oleiphilus sp. HI0043
CGTATGGGGATCAAGGCGCTTTGAGACAAAAGACCAAAGTCGGAATAATGCTTTCCTTGCACTGCTTACCCTGGGAGAAGGCTGGCACAACAATCATCACCGCTTTGCCGTCTCTGCAAGGCAGGGTTTCTACTGGTGGGAGATTGATATTTCTTACTTGATACTGCGTCTATTGAGCTTTTTTAGAATTATTTCTGATCTGAACCCTGTGCCTTCTCGTATCCTAGAAGAAGGTAGACAAAAACGTTCAAGCATAAACGTTCATACTTAAAAAGGCACAATCATCATGTCAGTCGTCGTTATAAAGTCAGAAACACCCGCTAATGTTGTAGAGCGATTCAAGCACCTCTTCCACACGCTCGATGCGAATAACTGCGATAGTGGAATCATTGAAGCAGTCTACGAACCAGACGTATTATTCGAAGATAGCTTTCATCGGATAGAAGGCGTAGCTAACTTTCAAGGGTACTGCGCGTCACTGTATCAGAACTTACTTTCCTGCCAGTTCACCTTCCATGACCAGTGGGTTACAGACAATGATGCCATGTTAAATTGGACCATGAAATATGCTCACCCGAAGCTAAATAAAGGCAGAATAATCACGATTGAAGGGGCAAGCCTAATACGTTTCAACGACAAAGTGCACTACCACAGAGACTACTTTGATGGCGGGCAATTGCTCTATGAGCACATACCGGTCATGGGGAAACTTATCCAAACTCTAAAATATTTTATGAAGTAGCAGGAGCCGACAATGCTGAATGATATTGAACGTATTTGGGTAATTGGTGCTAGCACCGGGATTGGAAAAGCGCTCGTCACCGCCTTGGCGAAGTTTGATAAATCAATCATAGCAAGCGCTCGCTCAGAAGATAAACTAGACGCGTTGTGCGGACAGACACCATCAAAGTGCGAGCCACAAACGCTAGATATCACCAATGATAGTGCTTGCCAAGCCGTCGTAGAAAAGCTGCAAAGCACTTATCCGTCGATTGATATGGTCGTCGTGAACGCGGGTACGTGTGAGTATATCGATTCAGACGAAATTGATATGAGCAGTATCAAACGCGTGATGGACACCAATTTCACGGCCGCTGTTTCGACCATCAATGCAGCGCTGCCCCTGTTGCGCGAATCCGCCAAACAAGGAAAAACGCCAAAACTGGTCGTGATGTCGAGCAGCGTCACCTATCAAGCGCTTCCCAGAGCACATGTCTACGGCGCTTCAAAAGCGGCACTACGATATTTTACCGAGTGCTTAAAAATAGATTTACAGCAAGAAGGCATTGACGTTCATCTAGTGAGTCCGGGGTTTGTCAAAACACCTTTAACCGATCTCAATGATTTTCCAATGCCACTACTCATGGAACCCGAAGAAGCTGCCAGTCGAATTATTTCCGGACTTGAAAGAGGCATTTTCGACATACATTTTCCGCAACGATTTACTCGAACATTGAAGCTGATCTCTTTGTTACCTGATCATCTTCGCTTTTCTTTACTTGCCAAGTTATCGCGCAATGCATCTCAGGCCGATTCTTCTACAAGAACAACTCAGTCAATCGCGACGACAAACCCTCAGGATCACCAGCAATGAATCAGAACCCTTCTCACCAGCACCTTACAAACCAACGCATTGCGGTCATCGGATCAGGCATCGCGGGCCTGACGTCTGCCTATCTTTTGAGTAAGCGTCATGACGTTAGCTTATTCGAATCGAACGACTATATTGGCGGCCATACCCACACCGAACACGTACAATGCCAAGGCAAAAGCTACCCGGTGAATACAGGTTTTATCGTTTTTAATGACTGGACCTACCCTAACTTCATCAAACTAATGGACCAGCTAGGCGTTACAAGCGAAGATTCAGACATGAGCT
>NZ_LWEY01001647.1:0-1283 GCF_001634935.1 Oleiphilus sp. HI0043
TATTCAAAGTGCAGCCGCCTGCTTAAATGCGCTTGAGGCAGACAATCATTGCGATTGTTTGGGGGGCCACAAGGAAGATGCTGCCGACTGGTATACCACTCGTTACAGGATGATGTTTGAACGCCATGCGGATCGTATCATCGAGCATCAATGCCCTTAATCCAATACATATAAGGAACTGGAGACAAATAGAATCTGATAAAGGTTGGGTGCTTTTTGTCTCCCTCTCAAAAGCAAATCAAAAATAATAACAATATATGCAAATCGATTGGCCTTCAGTTAATCTTGATTTCGCGAACTATTTAAAGAAGACCAAGCACGCTAATAACTCCAAAAAGAAACTTACAAAAAGAAAGTATGAGGAAGCAAAGGATCTCTTCTTTGAGTTTTGGAAAACGGTAAAAGATGAAATCCCCGTATCGGTGGAAGATATCAGTCCATTGCGTGAAGAAATTTTGACAAAAGTTCAAAATGGAAGTGCTCCAGCAACGGCTCTAGCCGATGTTTTGAAAACTCTGATTGCTAAAGGAAAGATCTCAAAGGACTTGGATTCTGGCTACGTTTATGTAGGCGAGTATGTTGACGCTGAATCAAATGAACCGTTATTTGATTATTTAAAAATTGGATACACCACTGATATAGACGACAGAGCTAAATCGTTAAGTGGTGGTGTGAGTAGTCCTCTAAAATTCAACATGAAGCATGTTTGGAGATTTAAGCCGGGCTATGCCTATGTTGTTGAGCAGTACCTGCATGGCGAGTTTCACGACTATCGACAGATGGGTGAGTTCTTCACAAGCATGGATGGGTTAATTGAAGAGTGGGCCTCAGACATTATTGCTAATGAATTTAGTGATGTTTCGGAATCTGTAGGGGAGAGTGGTAATTTCGCTCTTAAACAATCTACCAGCTCTTAGGCTGGGGTAGGAAAATTATTTGAGGGAATGAAATGTCTTTGAATTTTCTTGATATGCCAGTGTGTTTATTGTCTGAAGAATTAAAATTACAGAGAGCATACATTCAGAAGCAAGAGCAATTACTCTCTTCATTTACGGAGAACATAGAATCTCATATCGAAACTTATGAACAAGAGATGTTTGTTCAAACTCATGCTGAAGATGAAGGCGAAATAATTCGAGTTGATCTTGAACATATTAACGGGGTAACTGAGCAAGATTACGACATCCGGTCACTTTTTTCTCAGAGTATGACGATGTACCAACGGCAGTCTATGTTACTCACGCTATGGGCAATGCTTGAATCTGAGCTTGAAAGAATCTACC
>NZ_LWEY01001648.1:0-568 GCF_001634935.1 Oleiphilus sp. HI0043
TTGAGGATGATTATATGGCCAACCCAAATGTTACGTTACGAGTTTCTGGCAGCTTACGCAGCCACTTAGAAGAATGTACCGGCTTAAACGGAGAATATGAGACTCCCAGTGAGTATTTACGAGATCTTATTCGTAGAGATATGGAGCGGAAAGATTCGGCTAAGTGGGAACGTGTTAGGTCTTCTTTAAATGAAGGCTTGAGATTTGAAGAAAGCGAATTTAAACCAATAAAACGAGATGAATTTAAAAATAGAGCTTTGAAAAGAAATGGCCTAAAAAATGACGATTGAAGCTAAATACTCCCCTTTAGCCATGGCTCAGCTAGATAGTATTTGGGATTATGGTTTTCAACGATTTGGAGAAAACCAAGCTGACAAGTATATTGATGGGCTTTTTGACGCTATAGATGAAATTTCAAACACCGGTAAACACAATGGTTTAAGACCCCGAGTTTTTCCTCTTGATATGATCTCAGACATCACAACTGAAAGTATTCATTTTACTCGTTATGAGAATGAGGTGATTTACCTGAAGGAGCTTAAAAGTGGTGGGGTAGGTGTCATAAGTA
>NZ_LWEY01001649.1:0-985 GCF_001634935.1 Oleiphilus sp. HI0043
TTGGTCACTGCTAATCGCTCTGCCACTAGTCGGTTATGGTTTCGCCTGGGTCGGACATTTCTTTTTTGAAAAGAACCGTCCGGCTACTTTTACATACCCGCTATGGAGTTTAATGGGTGACTTTGTGATGTTTAAGGATATGCTGCTCGGCAAAGTTAGCTGGTCTTAGTTGTGAGGGAACCACTGTCTGGTCACGCAACATTCGCATAGAGCAGCATGTTTAATTCCGAAGAAAAAGTCTTAGAGCTTGCTCCATTTTCGAGTAGTAAGGGTTCCATGTTAAACGGGCAAATAGTTTGTCTTCTTCGCTATAACCCCATGCTGAAAACCATACACTTTCACCCTCTTCGCATCGGCGCGTATTTGAGGGATTAAAGCTGTTTCCGCACATTCGTTTTTCTCCTTTTTTGCCGTAGTAAGGGTTGTCTGGAGCGAATAGTGGGCTCATATGTGAGCCAGAACTGATTCTCAGTTCCGGCAGTTTCATAGACTTAGTGATAATCTTATCGTCTTCAATAATAGACTCTCCATACCAAATGAAGCGATTTGATGCATGGGTGAAGTTTGAGTCAAAGTATCCTTTGATGGCATGAGGGTTAATGACACTGTCTGCCTCGCTCATCACAATCAGGGTTGGGACATTTGTTTGCTTTGATTCAAATAAGTCTCTGACATATTGTGCACTCTCAGAGTAAGCGATCGAAGCATTAATTGGCGAGGAGCGATATCGGGCTAGGTTATCTTCTTCTGCCTTCCAGCCCCAGTCCATAAATGTCGCAAAGATGGGAGCCAAACGCTCTACAAAAGGTGAAAATGTCTCAAAGCCCGGAGAAAACAGAAGCAAACCATCAACACCACCCTGCTCAATGGCATTGATAGTCACGAGGTTTGCACCGGTAGAAAAACCGCCTAGTAAAACCTTGTTGTACTGTTTTTTCAGCTGTAGAGCATAGTGGTCAACAATGTCTTGCCAATCTTCATAGTG
>NZ_LWEY01001650.1:0-623 GCF_001634935.1 Oleiphilus sp. HI0043
TGCATCCAAGCCAAGATATCACCCTGACCCCCGAGCAAATTAAGGTTGTAGAATCACCCCTTGCTCATTATGTGGTCACTGCTGTCGCAGGCAGCGGTAAAACAACGACCCTAGCTCATCGGATAGTATATCTATTGAGCCAGGGCCATGATGCACGGCGAATTCTCATCCTAATGTTCAACAAAGCAGCAAAGACCGACTTTGCCGCCAAACTAAGACGGATCGGTAACCACCATAGCCGCCTTCCCGAGGTGCGAACCTTTCATGCGATGGGTTATCGGCTATACCAACGTTTTATTCAAGAAGGGCAACTGCGACCATTTAATAAACAAATCCTCAGTGATAAGGAGATCGACTTTCATATCTGGCGAATGCTAAATCAAATACTTGATTCCGAAGCCCTTAAAGATGCCAAACGTAATAAGAAAGATTACGTTGAAGCAGGCCACCAGTTTATCGAATCCGTTAAAAATGGCCTGCTGTCACCTCAACAAACCCTCTATGATCTTGATTTGAGCGATAAGTTCGGCTTTCTTCCTCAATTGTTTGATGTCTTCGAAAGCTGGCGAAAACACAACGCCAGAATCAGCTACACGGATATGCTTTACGATACCGTGATCGCT
>NZ_LWEY01001651.1:0-1079 GCF_001634935.1 Oleiphilus sp. HI0043
CAAGTCCAAGTCAACAAGTTCAACCCCAAGATTCTAGCCGAGAGATTTGGAATTGCATTACCCACCTTATCTTCACCTGAAGCGCTAAACGCATTTAGCCTTTCGAGTAAGCTCGAATTTAAAGACCAGGCTCTATACTTTCAACAAATCAACACACAAGTAGATAAGAGTTCATGGCAAGGAGACCTTACATTCAATAGCAGTAATCAAGCGTTTGCACTTAGCCTTGTCGGTGACTCAGTTAATATCGATAATTATTTACCCGCCGAAGAGGAAAATAACAACACCCAAGCAAGCGCCAACGATGAAGCACCAACGAACAACCAAACCAACTCAGAGCTTCTGCCACTAGAAACACTGAGACAGCTCGATCTAGACATATCTTTAAAACAACAAAGCTTAATTGCAAACAAAGTCCTGATCGAAAATCTTAATGTCGAATTAGCCGCAAAGAACGGAATCGTCAGCGTAACAAACCTGTCTGCGAAGTCTCATGAAGGCATACTAAACACGAGCGCAAAAATAGATGCGCGTAGCAACAAACCTACTTGGCAAGCCGATACAAAGATATCAAACCTTAACTTAGGCACTCTGATTCAAGCGCTGGAAATTCAAAATGCCGAGGACAGCGCTAGCCTCAGTGGCACTCTCAATTTTAGTGCTGCGCTGACAAGTCGTGGTAACACCTTAAGCGAAGTTCAAAGCAATGCCTTGGCTCAATCCGAATTTGAAGTACTCGACGGTGAAGTTCAAGGCATAAACTTCAAGGCACTAAGCTGCAAAGGATTGGCCCTAATAAATAAAGATTCTATCGATACTAACAACTGGCCAAAAGCCACACCTTTTGATCTGCTTAAAGGCAGCGCCAGTTTGAAAGATGAGATTCTCACGAACAATTTCGAGCTAACAAGCTCCGGATTGGCGATGAGCGCCGAAGGCCCTATCAACCTGAGCGCAACATCGCTAGACATAAAAACCGGCTTACGCGTCATTGGCGACTCTAATGAGCATGCCTGCAGGGTTAATGAAAAGTTCAAAGACATTCCTGTTCCTGTAAGATGCAAAGGAAAATTTGATAC
>NZ_LWEY01001652.1:0-1262 GCF_001634935.1 Oleiphilus sp. HI0043
ACCAGGCGCTTGCCGCGGCACTCGATAAAGCACGTAGCTATCTTTCCTTAGCGGCCATTCTCGCGATTCTACTTGCGGGTATTGCCATTGCGATGGCCGCTCAAAACTATGCCCAACACCACTACGATACCAGCGCACTGTTAAGAACCTTGGGCGCCAGTCGTCAGCAAGTACTGTGGCTTTTTAGTCTGCAGTTACTGATTCTCGCCTTCATCACCACGCTCATCGGCCTAATGCTTGGCACCCTGATACAGGAACAACTTTCTTCCTTGCTAAGTATCCTATTTATCAATGACTTGCCTACCGCACCTTGGTCAGCTTGGGCTATTGCGAGTATTACGGCCCCGGTTACTCTACTGGGCTTTGCGCTACCTCACCTGATTCAACTAAGTCGCGTATCCCCACTTAGAATCCTGCGCCGTGACCTTGAGCCGATGAGCATTAGCGGAAGACTAATCTACGGCATCGCGCTCGCATGTATTCTCTCGTTATGCTTATGGTTTACCGGCGATGTAAAGATGTCTCTCGCAGTGATTGTCGGCGGATTGGTGACCCTTATCCTGCTCTCATTTGGTTTACGAGGAATACTTAAGCTTTTAGATAAAATCACACCTTCAGCACGCTTCAATATTTATGTGCGTTTCGCCTGGCGACACCTCATGCGCAACAATCAAAGTGCCAGCACTCAAATCTTGGCATTCGCGATGATATTGATGGTCATGCTAGTCATTAGTGTTGTAAGAAATGATTTACTAAATGACTGGCAACGCGGCTTACCCGAGAACGCGCCCAATTTCTTCGCTATGAATATACAAGCCTATGAATCGGATAGTTATAAAGCGGCACTCGAAGAAACCGGCTTCAAGAACTACCCGCTCTTTCCTATGGTTCCAGGGCGATTAACGCATATCAACGAACGCTATGTTCATGATGATGAAAAACTGAGTGAAGACCCGGCCCTTCAAAGAGATCTGGCGCTCACATGGAGTGAACAACTACCCGAAGGAAACAAAATACTGGAAGGTGTTTGGATAAATGATAAAAAGTCAGATGCGGCGAGCAAACAAGTTTCTATTGAATCGCGTTTAGCAGGGAGATTAGGTGTAAAGCTTAACGACACGCTTCGCTTCGAGGTGGCCGGACAAAGCTTCACAGTGACCATTACTAGTATTCGCAGTGTCGATTGGGGAACACTTAGTCCTAACTTTTATATGATTCTATCTGAGGCAGCGCTCCAGGACCTTCCGCTTAGTTACTTAACC
>NZ_LWEY01001653.1:0-709 GCF_001634935.1 Oleiphilus sp. HI0043
TGGTTAAAACCTGAATGGCCCGTCGCGAGTCAAGTAGTCGCCTTTACTACGTCTCGCTTGGCTCCCGACACGATGCCAGATAGCAAGCTAAGCAGCTACCAAGACTTTAACTTGGCCCTACACGTCAACGATAATGAACAAACTGTACGACACAACAGGACAGTACTTGCGTCCCACTGCGCCTTAAATGCAGAGAATATTCATTGGCTGGAGCAGATACATAGTAATACTCTTGTTCAGGCCGAAAGCTCATCTATCAGCACTCAAGCAGACGCAAGTTATACTCGCAAGCAGCAAGAAGCCTGTGTCGTTATGACGGCCGACTGCCTTCCGGTACTGTTCTGCAACAAACAGGCAACGCAAGTCGCTGCCGCACATGCGGGTTGGCGAGGCTTAGCTTCTGGCATCCTAACTAAGACTGTAGAAAGCTTTGACTCACCCAATGAAGTAATTGCCTGGCTTGGCCCGGCAATCAGCCAAAAGGCATTTGAAGTTGGCGACGATGTCTATACAGCATTTTGTAACAAAGACCCCGAAGCCGCTCAAGCCTTTATCCCGGGAAAGGAACCAGGAAAATGGTTGGCAGATTTATACCTACTTGCCCGGATTGAGCTAAAAGCCATTGGAGTCAGCGCGATTTATGGCGGCACGCATTGCACCTTTCTTGAAAACCAACACTTCTATTCTTTTCGCCGTGATGGCCAAGTCT
>NZ_LWEY01001654.1:0-1125 GCF_001634935.1 Oleiphilus sp. HI0043
AAACGAAGGCTAGGACCAACAACGATCACCGAACGACCAGAGTAATCAACACGCTTACCAAGAAGGTTCTGGCGGAAACGACCCTGCTTACCTTTGATCATGTCAGCCAAAGACTTAAGAGGACGCTTGTTTGAACCAGTGATAGCACGACCACGACGGCCGTTATCTAGCAATGCGTCCACAGATTCTTGCAACATACGTTTTTCGTTACGAACAATGATATCTGGTGCGCTCAGCTCTAGTAGTCGCTTCAAACGATTGTTACGATTGATCACTCGACGATAAAGGTCGTTCAGATCAGACGTCGCAAAACGACCGCCATCCAGGGGAACCAAAGGACGAAGATCTGGTGGAAGTACAGGCAACACCTTCAAGACCATCCACTCAGGGTTATTGCCTGAGCTGTGGAAAGACTCTAATAATTTAAGACGCTTAGATAGCTTCTTAATTTTTGTTTCTGAGTTAGTCGCTGGAATCTCTTCTCTTAAACGCTCAATCTCTTCTTCTAGATTGATGTTCTGCAGTAAGCTTTGAATCGCTTCTGCACCCATCTTAGCGTCGAACTCATCACCGAACTCTTCAAGTGCCTCGTAATATTGTTCGTCACTAAGTAGCTGACCGTGCTCAAGCGTACTCATACCCGGATCAATAACCATGTATGATTCGAAATACAATACTCGCTCGATATCACGCAAAGTCATATCTAAAAGCATACCAATACGTGACGGCAAAGACTTCAAAAACCAGATGTGAGCAACTGGGCTAGCTAGTTCGATATGAGCCATACGGTCACGTCTTACGTTAGCAAGCGCAACTTCTACACCACACTTCTCACAAATTACACCACGATGCTTAAGGCGCTTGTACTTACCACACAAGCACTCATAGTCCTTGATAGGACCGAAAATTTTGGCACAAAATAAGCCATCACGCTCTGGCTTGAATGTACGATAGTTAATCGTTTCTGGCTTCTTAACTTCACCGTATGACCAAGATCGGATCATTTCTGGAGACGACAAGCCAATACGAATTGAGTCGAATTCCTGAGTTTGATTTTGGTTTTTTAATAGGTTTAATAAATCTTTCATCGGTTTTGCTCCAATTGGAGTTATCTATCCGCGAACG
>NZ_LWEY01001655.1:0-851 GCF_001634935.1 Oleiphilus sp. HI0043
CCGTTTTGACGGGGCAAAAAAAACCCTACGAATGCAAACTATTTAACAAGCCCTGCACCCCTGAAAACCCGCTTGGCTCATGCATGGTATCATCTGAAGGCGCGTGCGCAGCTTACTATCGCTATCAACCCAACACCCAGTAGACAGAGCCCCGCCAATGACTAACAAAACCTCAAGCACACTGGATTTCAAGGATGGGTTCATCGAGATGGCTCATGGAAGTGGTGGCCGAGCGTCAGCCACGTTAATTGATGAACTCTTTTTGCCAGCTTTCGATAATAGCTACCTACAAGAAAAGTCTGATCAAGCAACACTTTCACTACCACAGTCTCGCATTACCATGGCCACCGACAGCCATGTCATCTCCCCTTTATTTTTCCCTGGCGGGAATATCGGTAGTTTAGCGGTGCACGGCACAGTCAATGACGTCTGCATGTCAGGTGCCCAGCCCCTCTACCTAAGTGTTGGCTTTATTCTAGAAGAAGGCTTCCCGCTTTCTGAACTAAAACGCATTGTCGACTCTATGGCTGAGGCAGCCCAAGAGGCTGGGGTTAAAATCGTTACCGGTGATACGAAAGTGGTAGAGCAAGGCCATGGTGACGGTGTTTACATCAACACCACAGGAATAGGCGCATTGCCTGAAGACATCAACTTATCACCTGTGAATATAAAGGCTGGTGACAAAGTCATTATCAGCGGAACCCTGGGAGATCACGGCACCTGCATTATGTCTCAAAGGCAAGGTATGAACTTTTCATCCGCTCTAAAGTCTGATTCACAAGCGCTGAATGATCTGGTTGAAAGCATGCTGGAAGCTGCCCCCGCTATTCGCTGTATGCGCGACCCAACCC
>NZ_LWEY01001656.1:0-924 GCF_001634935.1 Oleiphilus sp. HI0043
TGCAATCGAATGGGCCAAGAAAATGGCTGATTACGGTGCTGGTGAAATATTACTAACCAGTATGGATCAGGACGGTATGAAAAACGGCTTCGACTTAGGCGTCACTAGGGCGATTACCGATGCTGTGTCTATTCCGGTTATAGCATCTGGCGGTGTGGGGAATTTACAGCACTTGGCAGATGGAGTTTTGGAAGGTGGCGCCGATGCTGTTCTGGCAGCAAGTATTTTTCATTTTGGAGAGTACAGCGTTCAAGAAGCCAAGGCACATATGGCCGATTGTGGTATTGAAATGCGCCTGTAGGTCTTAAGCGCGAGAAAGTTGTCTATTGTAGGCAGAGGGTTCAGGCGCACGATCAATTTCGTGCTAGCCCTCATGCGAGCCGTGGAAGGCGCTGCCTACAAAGCTTTTTAAATTCTATGCAACCTGATTAGATTCAGACTTGCTCTCAGGCTGGCAGTTGATCAGCATTAATGGTGCTTCGTTACCGTCTCTAAGAAAGCCTTCCACCACAAAGTCATCATTTTTACTTCTCATGATTCCATCTGCAGAGTCATCTCGACAAAATACTTTTTTGTTAAAGGTGACGATGTCGTTGATATTATCAAGACGTAAGGCTGTTACTTTGCCGCCAGTGCGCTCTACAAAAAGAATGATAGGACGGATGCTCGATAAGGCTCGCTCTTTGGTTAAATGGAACAGGTGGATCAATTCTGATAGCGTGGTTTGTCTTTCGGTGTTCAGAATCTTCATTGCTTCGTCGTGATCAGTCTGATTTAAGTTGAGTAAGGTTTCAGCTAAACCGTGTAACTTTTTATGGGGTTCATCAAAGCGCAGGAGGGCTTCTTTAAGCTCTTCAATATCTGTTTCGAACTGGTTGTACCACATGCCAAAAGCGCATTTGTTAGGGTCAAGCGCTTTAGTAA
>NZ_LWEY01001657.1:0-691 GCF_001634935.1 Oleiphilus sp. HI0043
ATTAAGTCAGAATAAAAAGACATAACCGGGCCATTACGCCCAACCGGATCCCAAATACAAAATGTTTTTTTCTCTAGAGAGTATGCAGACGTGCTTGCTAATATTAATACCAGCGCTATTAAGACGTTGTAGACCTTCATTCCGAAAAGAATTCCTTGTTTAGGTTCTTGTTAACTCAAGGTTTGCAAGATTATATCTTCGTTTTTATGGTACAAGTGTCCAGCAAAGTAGCCGTATTTATCATGTAATTGTTATAAGATAGCGATTCACGGTAACTGGCCAGTTATAATAGCTGGCAGTTTTATATCTACTTATTTCCCACACTATAACGAAGTGTTTGTTAGTTCAATACTTATTACAGATTAATATGACAGATTCTCATCAAGCCAAACTAGTTACCATTCTAGGCCCTACGGCAAGTGGTAAAACCTCATTAGCTGTAGAGCTTTGCCGTCAGTTTTCAGGTGAGATAATCTCTGCCGACTCTCGCCAGGTATACCGGGGCATGGACATTGGTACAGGCAAAGATCTCGATGAATACGAAGAAGTCCCCCATCACCTAATCGACATTGTGGAGCCGCAAGAGGAATTCAACCTTTTCGCCTACGCCCAACATTTCTCCACAGCTTTCACCAATATCGTCAAACGCGAACAACTGCCGTTTTTAGTGGGCGGAACAGGGATGTATCTA
>NZ_LWEY01001658.1:0-671 GCF_001634935.1 Oleiphilus sp. HI0043
CGCAGAGAAGCGATTGAGCGTTTTGCTGCGCATTTTCCTATGGCTAATCAGACGGCAGGATTGTTGAACGACCTAGCAAATGAATATTATCTCGAACTAGACTATATCAATGCAGTAGAAGTTTCTTCCCGAGTTGTACAGTCCAGATCGGCACCTGCTGCGATATTGTATTCTAGTTGGTTGGTTAACGCTCATAGTCATTTCGAGCTAGAAAACTATTCTCTTGCAGAAAAAGCCTATCAAAAACTTGTTACTTATAATAAGAAGTCTGATGTAGAGGTCTTAAGCGAGCGCTTAGCTGCGTCTGTTTACAAGCAAGCAGAGAAAGAAAGTGCGATTGGGAAAAGTGCCGAACTTTATTTGAGAGTCGTCGACCTAGTGCCGGATTCGAGTATTGCTCCTACGGCACTTTTTGATGCGTCGACACAGTTTCTACAAATACAAAATTGGCCGCAGTCCATCGCCACCTTAAACGTTTTCCAAGAGCGTTTTCCTGATAGTGAGTTGTATGAGGATGCCTCAGATAAGCTCGTCTATGCTTACTTGGAGAATGAAGAGCCAATTCCTGCTGCAGAAAAACTAGTCGAGATATCGAATTCTACTGCGGACTTGGCTAAAGCGTCGAACTCACTTTATCGTGCTGCAGAAATTTACTTAGAAAATGACTTTGC
>NZ_LWEY01001659.1:0-853 GCF_001634935.1 Oleiphilus sp. HI0043
CAAGGGTGTTGTTTATAATGAAATGAAGGGAGCGATGAGCTCACCGGTTAGTCAACTATGGCAGACATTAACGCGCCATTTGTATCCGACTACTACCTATCACTTTAATAGTGGTGGAGATCCTGAGCATATCACCGGTTTAAGTTATGATGACTTAAAAGGCTTTTACAAAAAGCACTATCATCCAAGTAATGCTGTGTTTCTGACCTTTGGCGATATTCCAGCTTATGAGCACCATTGTCACTTTCAGGGTTACGCTTTATCCAGATTCTCTAAAGAAGATCACCGAATCAGAATCAACGATGAGCAACGCTATTGTGCACCGATTCGGATTCAGGAAAATTACCCCGTTGAAAAAGATGAGCCGACCGAACATAAGACGCACATTGTTGTCTCATGGTTGTTAGGTTACAGCTTTGATTTGGAACAAAACCTCGAAGCACATCTATTGGCTGATGTGTTGTTTGAGAACAGTGCTGCACCATTGCAGCGAGCATTAGAGGCTTCAAAGCTAGGGCATGCGCCATCACCCTTGTGTGGTTTGGAAGACTCTAACCGAGAAATGGCTTTTGCGTGTGGTTTAGAGGGAAGTGAACCGGGTAAAGAGGAAGAGCTAGAAGCAGAAATCTTCGCTGTGTTAGAGAAAGTTGCCCAAGAAGGTGTTGCTAAAGAACGTTTGGATGCGGTATTGCATCAGCTTGAGTTAAGTCAGCGAGAAATTGCGGGAGACAGTTACCCTTACGGTTTGCAGTTGATACTCGGCGCATTGCCTTCGATGTTGCACGGTGGCGACCCGGTCGCATTGCTAGACCTTGAGCCGGTGATTGAAAAGTTAAGAGAGCGCGTTAAAGAC
>NZ_LWEY01001660.1:0-825 GCF_001634935.1 Oleiphilus sp. HI0043
TGATTGGAGCCACAACCCGGGTACGCAAAACAATATTATGGACTTCCATAACAAGCGTGTCTTTGAGCATGAAATGAAAGACCCGGTCACGGGTGAAGTTTCAACAGCGCGCACTCGTCACGTACTGAAAGGCGGTGAAGATAGTGTCGGTGAACACCTAGCGCTGATTCGTGTTTATGTGAATATCGGTATGTGTACAGAAGAATGCTGGGTGCCTAACTTTCCGCATCCTGGGCAGCATTTCGGCCAAGGCAATAAGCAAAGCCCAATGCGTATTATGCAATGTGCAAACGAATGTGATGCGTGGAACTATGCCGATGCAAAAATGGATGACCTGGCTGCGTTCTTGATTACTGGCGGCCCGACCTATCTACTAGCATCTCAAGACCTGGATGGCAAAGCAGGTAAGGATTATATCGATTTGGATAAGGTTCCAGAAGGCCGCAAAGTTTTTGCTCGTGAGTGTGCAGGTTGCCACAGCTCGAAAATGGCACCAGAAAACGTACGTGCAGATAAGAATGCTTTGGCCAAGTTCTACGAAGGTCATGTATTTGGTTCGGAAGATTACTGGCAATTAGAGTTCACTGACGCAGAGCGCAATGATCCGGCCTTTATTGCGAAATTTATGCAGAAAGATGAGTCCGGTAAGTTACGTCCTAAGCAGTTCGCCGAGAAAGGTATCTTTGGTCAGGATTGGCTGTCAAACGATGAGTTAGTGCCTTTCGATATCATTGGTACAAACTATTGTCGAGCCATTCATGACAATCATAATGAAGGCCACATCTTTGAAGAGTTCTCATCTGAGACCTACAAGAATAAGCCTTC
>NZ_LWEY01001661.1:0-805 GCF_001634935.1 Oleiphilus sp. HI0043
GATATCTAAAGGGCTGGAAAAAAACACATTATACTTTTCTAACTCATCAACAATATTGATACACACTCCTGAGTCATAAGATAAGGAGAATTCGTTTGGATCTCTTGTATCAGTCCAGTTTGGAATATATGTGAGCACCTTCGAATGCAAATACTCTAGGTTAGGATTAAAACTACTAAGTTGTTCGATGGCATACTTCATACGGCCAAAGCCGCCACCATTTCGGTCTATATCAAAATCAAGCAATGTTACAAATGGTATTTTAAGAGAGTTAAGCAAACGCCAAAAATGATTTACATGTCGCCCACCCAATGGAACTACAGAAATCGAATGCGAATCTATATCTTTACCATAGTGCTCCAATAGTTTGGGGAGAATAACTTGCTCGCTATCACCTTCTCCAAGTATGACGAGCTTTGAGAAATATATTTCAGGATAGGCTTTTACTGCCTCACGGATATATTTTGCTTGCTCATCCCCTTCTTTAGGAAGTTCTAACTTCTGAACACGTGAACAAACTTCCTCATTGTCCAGCCTGAAGTGACGAATTTGTTGGGGCTCAATCCTCCCCACCAAAGATGCAGAGTGCGTAGCAACAACGGACTGGCATAGTTCATTTGAACCATAGTCTTTTACCAAGCTTATAATTCTCCCCAAATAGTGAGGGGACAAGTGATTTTCAGGTTCTTCAAGCGCGATCAAGCTAAAGATTGGCAGCTTCATTTTATCTTCATCGAAATTCGAAACCTCGCGACTGACAACAGCCTTTCGAGTTGCGGCATCGATATCAAAAAGAGCCTTTGTC
>NZ_LWEY01001662.1:0-803 GCF_001634935.1 Oleiphilus sp. HI0043
AGGCGCATTCTCTGGCGCGGTTTCAGACCGAGCGGGGAAATTTGAAATCGCACATGAGGGGACACTTTTTCTTGATGAAATTGGTGAGCTTCCCTTGTCCATCCAGCCAAAGTTACTCAGAGCGCTGCAAAGCGGCGAGATTCAGCGTGTCGGCTCAGATAAGAACATTCAGGTAGACGTACGTATCGTCGCCGCAACCAATCGCGACTTACAAAACGAGGTCGCAGAACATCGATTTCGAGCAGACCTTTACCATCGACTAAGTGTCTACCCGGTTCACATACCCCCTCTTCGAGAAAGAGGCAAAGATATTCTCTTACTTGCGGGTTATTTACTAGAAATAAATCAAAAGCGCTTAGGTGTCGAAGGACTCAGAATCACGAGCGATGCCAAGCACCTCCTCACTCAATATGATTGGCCCGGAAACGTACGAGAGTTAGAACATATGCTCAGCCGCTCAGCATTAAAAGCGATTGCTGATCAAGGCCGACACAACCGTTCCATCGTTATCGACGCCTCCTACCTGGATATTCACCTTCAAAACGGTCAGCCAAAAACTAACGGCAAGGAACACCCGCTAGTGAATGAAGAGAACAGTAACCTTTTTTCATTTACACCAAAAGGTAATCTTAAAGACGCAGTCGATGATTTCCAGAGAAATTATATTATTCATATTCTGGACCAACATCAGGGAAACCAGGCGGCTGCAGCACGTGACTTGGGCGTAAACCGAAGTAATTTCTATCGCTTAATTAAACGCCTGGAGCTATAAAGGCTTGAAGAGAAGCGAAGCTTTCCCTTGA
>NZ_LWEY01001663.1:0-1024 GCF_001634935.1 Oleiphilus sp. HI0043
TGATTTTGTTCATCAATTGTAATAGTAGAACTCATTGATTATCTCCTCCTAGCGCGCCGCTTTGACATCAGCTGGTTGCACAACATCACCTGTGTTATTACCCCAGGCATTTCTTTCGTAGGTTACGATTGCTGCCACTTCCAGGTCATTCAACTGAGCGCCCCAAGCAGCCATGGCTGTACCCGATACACCCTTGATTACGACTTCAAGATGTTTAGCGGGGTCGCCTTTGGCAATTTCGCTACCAGCCAGCGCTGGAAATGCGGGGGGAACACCAGAGCCATCGACTTGGTGGCAGGCTCCGCAGTTGGTGTTGTAGAGGGACTCGCCCCGAGCCATTAATTCTTGCATTGGCCAGACAGTGTCTGAAGAAGCTTCCTTCTCTTTCGCTATCTTGATTTCCTTTTGCTTTGTCATCCATGAATCAAACTCGCTACCGGCAATCGCTTCAACTTGAATGGGCATGAAAGCGTGCCCCGTACCACAGTTTTCGGCACATTGGCCGTGATACGTGCCAGCCTTCTCGATAATAGTCCAGGTTTCGTTGATATAGCCGGGAATGGAGTCTTTCTTAACCGCAATTGCCGGAACCCACCAAGCGTGAAGAACATCGGTTGCGGTATGAAGGAAACGAATTCGTCGGTCAGTAGGTAGGTAGAGAGGGTTATCCACCATTCTTAAATAGCGATCACCAGCTTGTTCCTCAGGCAGTAGGTTACTGACGATCTTAATATCGTCTTCCATGTACTCGTATGTCCACTTCCATTGGGAACCTGTCACTTTAATTGTCAGGTCTGCTGGGGTCTTATCTTCAATTAAGTCAAAGGTAGAGCTTGCGCTGCCAGCAATACTTAAATCAATAGCGAGTACAATAATCGGCACCAGAATCCAGGACCATGTGCCAAACTTGCTGTTATGAAATTCTTGGTCGGCTTCGTAATTTTTCGACTTTCTGAATTTGAATATGGAGTAAAAGATGACGACGGTGACGAGGATCATAATGATCAGTGCGATGTAGGCCGTC
>NZ_LWEY01001664.1:0-1070 GCF_001634935.1 Oleiphilus sp. HI0043
CATGAATACTTTGGGGTGTCATGTCAGCGAGTCAATCATGGTGGGCGACTCGCTGAGTGATATTAAGGCCGCTAAAGCGGCTGGCGTAGCTGTTATCTGTGTTGAATATGGCTACCACCAAGGAGAAGATCTTTCCAGTTATCAGCCGGAGGCCTTGATCAGCAGCTTTGATGAGCTAGTGAAGTAACTAAAGAAAGAAGAGTGAAAGTTCTGCAGTTCATACTTACGTCATTTATCATCAGACAAAACATACACGATTCTAGGAGGCTCGGGTATATTATAATCTTGCTGCTTACGCGATTTGCCATTACCTGAGTCACCAAACTTGTAGAGAATTTGACCTATCGACAACTTGTACTCAATATCGATGGTAATCCCGGCCTGGCCTTTTTGTTCTTCTAGTGATTGGTCATCCAGTTCTTTTAGCTCTGCAGAACTAAAAGAACTCAGCGCAAGCAAGCTTAAAGCTAATAGCTGATATCTCAATTTAAAGCACATCATTCAGCACTCACTTTAACAAGTGCCTGCTGACATGCTTCGCGCTCATACAAGGCATCTTTATAGGCTTTCATACCGGGCAATAACTCAAACTTAAAGCTTTCCGCCCAAGCTAGGGTATGCGCTAAAGCAATATCAACCATGCTAAAAGCATCGCCTAAGGCAAAAGTCGGAGACTCACCGATCAGCTTCGTCAGTGCCTTTTGTGCCTTTTCGAACTCCCAAAAAGTAGTCGGCAGTACATCAGCGACACGGTGTTCTTTAGGAATGGCAAAACGATGCTTGCCGTTGGTCCACAAAGGCTGCTCCAAGTCGGACAAGATAAAGAACATCAGTTGGTCATAATGACCACGAAGTACCGGATCCGAAGCAGGTGGACATAAGTTCTTATCAGATACAGCGCCAAGATAATTAACAATCGCAGCACTTTCAGTTAATACCAAGGGGCCACCAGAAACAGAACCGTCAGCAAGCGTCGGCACCTTACCTTGAACATTCATGGAACGATAATCTTCACTGTTCGTGCCTTTCTCGCCCGCGCTGCCAAATTCTACCGAGATATATTCGTAATC
>NZ_LWEY01001665.1:0-825 GCF_001634935.1 Oleiphilus sp. HI0043
TATAATCAAGTATGTCATTTGATTTCAGCATAGGCACTTCGGTGGAGGCTAGAGGATCTACGGTAAGTTTATCGGCAACGGCAAGTTTGCGCCTAACACGCTTTCCTGGTGTTTCTTCCTCTACTTTGTTTGAAGAAATTTTGCTACTTTCAAAACGAGTAACTCCCTGCATTTCTTCTGCAAATAACTCATCATCACTCATTGCCGTACTCACTCATAACCAATTCTGACCCAAAAATACTATTATAAAACCTAGGATTCGCCAAGTGCAGTTTGCACACTTTCCAAGTTCTTATTCGTATTAAATACTTCCTTCAATGTTTCCCATGGTGGCACCGGCTTACAACTTGAGAAAATAAAATCTGTAAAGGCCATAACCTTCGAAGGTGGCTCTCTACGGCTAGGATAAACCAGGTAAAAGGTTCTTTCCTGAAATGGTGCATCTTCAAGTAGCGTAACCAAACGCCCCGCCCTGACATCTTCACTAATAATAATCTGAGGTAAAGCGCCAACACCAACCCCCTCTATAACCATTCGACGCAGCACTTCCATGTCATTAGCCACTAGGCGAGACTTTGGTTCAAACTCGTATATACCGTTATTCGTTTGAAAAGCCCAAGCGGATGCTGGGTGAGAGACACAGGTATGATCTTCGATAGCCTGAATCGTTTTAGGGATGCCGTTTTTAGCAATATACTCAGGAGAAGCACACAGTGACAATCGCGCGGTTCCGAGATTTCGTGCTACCAGACTAGAATCAGATAATGGGCCAATTCGAAAAGCCACATCGATTTCCTGCTCTAGTAAGTCAACCAGTTTGTCATC
>NZ_LWEY01001666.1:0-1523 GCF_001634935.1 Oleiphilus sp. HI0043
TTTATTTTATGGCAGAGAAGTAAGGCCTGGGCGATATGTGGCAGTAGGTGTCTCTGTGTATTGGATAGGGGGAGCTGGGCTTCTGCGCGGCGATCAAAAGCAATGCTAGCGACCAACTCGNCGCGATGGTCGAAAGGAATACACGGATAAAGTACGTGTTTGTGAACAAAAATATAATAAGAACTAGAGCTACCGGCCGGTGCTTCCTTGCGAATGTCGCTTAGCTCAGTCTCGCTCAATAACGAGCTTTGCCAAGGGATTAGGCGTTCACTAAGGTCAATTGAAGCGCTGCCGAAGATGTCGCAAAGTTCTTGTGCCAAGCCTTCGGGGCCTTTAGATGCACTGTCGTAGAGCTTTAAGGTGAGCACTGAGCTGTCAAGGGGCGCTTTTTTTATAGAACTGCTATACACGTTTTATTCCGAAACTTATCTATCAATGCTGTTAAAGCGTTTGTCTTTTATCTAGTGCGTTTATAAGTGAGCATCATAGGGAATTTTAAGCAACAAATCGGTCTTGACACTTTGTTTTTGTGACAAGACTTCTTAATAAGTAGAAGTACGTGGTGATTCTGTGATCTTATCGCACTGAATTTATAGGGCTTCGTCACAGCGGTACTTACTTGGCTAAGTTCGTGTTTAAGAGGGATGACATTTGAATAGCCTTCATTGATTGAGTTGGATCATGTCTCATATTCCAGAAAACATGCTAATCTGAAGATCTTCACTTACGGAGATCATGTATGAGTCATACTGTTGAAGGTCAAGAGACCCATAAACATTGGGGGCGTCTAGGGCGCTCCATCCTCAATGGAGTGATAGGTGACTACCTTGAAAAAGAATGTAACCCTTTGGCTATCCAGATGGGCTTTTATTACCACTACAAACGCTTGGTCTTAAATGAACACCTCGTTCATCAGCTGGATGCGCCGTTAAGTAATAAGGTGGTTGTATTTGTTCATGGGCTAACAAACCTGGAAACGGTTTGGGATTACCACCTAAAGGCTCCCAGTGAAGGGGAATCTCTCGTCGATCATTATATTGATAGCTGTTTCGACTATAAAGGCGGCGATGTCAGGGAAAACTATGGTACAAAGTTGCAGGAAGATTTTGGTTATACACCGTTCTATCTTCGCTACAATACCGGACTTTCTTTAGAAAAAAATGGTCGTCTTCTGGCAAAGCAACTGACTCAATTGCACGAAGCCTACCCGATTAATATTGATGAACTGATGCTTGTCGGTTTCAGTATGGGCGGACTCTTACTTCGACATGCTCAATATTGTGCCATCCAAACTGATATGCCTTGGCTCTCGAACTTAAGTAAATGTATGTACTTGGGTACACCGCACGAAGGCTCACCGCTTGAAAAGTTTGGCCACTTTAGCGGTGAAATCGTTCGACACTTTCCTCGGGATTATATTAGCCATTGGGCTGATTGGATTGATCGGCGGAGTGAAGGTATTCAAGATTTAAAGCATGGCTTGAAGTTTTTTGCTCCATCTGAAGACATTGAGTCGTCATGTG